>JBJTGN010000092.1:0-7716 GCA_046093905.1 Actinomycetota bacterium | reverse complement strand
GAGCAACTTTCCAAACCAACGCAGCGCCCAGCAAATTCACAGCCGAACAACCCTGACGACGATGCAACTCACTACGAGTGGACGCCCGAACCGTCAACCGCAAATCATCCGGAGAATGAGCCTGCCAGGGCACAGGGAACGACCTCGTACGAATTCGATGGAGAGGCTGCGAAGGCCGTCCTCGAACCACTCGGTCTCGAACTCGAGCTCCTGTACGACAGTTCGTCGGGTGCGATCTCGGCAGCCGCTGAAGTCCTCGCTGCACAACTCGCGGAAGTCGGTGTGACGGTGTCGCTCAATGGCTCCGACAACGGCACAGTCGTCGGTCGGGCGTTTGCGAGCGACTTCGACATGGTGATCCTGCAACTCGCTGCGATCTCGCCGACGATCCTCGATCCGATCGGCGCTTTGGCAGCGTTGTACTACCCGTGGGCGAAGGCGGATACCACGTTGATCTTCGAGCAGTTCCTCGGCGGCTCGGGGTCGTTCGATGTGTCGGCATGGGAGGCTGCTGCAGCGGCTGTTCAGGACGACGCTCGGTCTCAGAACGCTCTCATCGGCTTGTACAACTTCTCTCCGATCGACGTGGTGTCGCCGCGGGTTGTCGGTTTCGAGCGAACGCCATTCGCCGCCTGGTATTCCAACGGTCTCGGCATCTCCGAGTGACCAACGGAAAAGCAGCACTATGACCTCCCCGAACTGGATCTCAAGTCGATTCGGGATCCAGTTCGGGGATCACATGGTGTGGAGATGATCGGGACGTGATTCGCTTTGTGGTTCGACGCAGCCTTCAAGGGGTTGCAGTTCTCCTCGTCGTTCTCGTTGCTTCATTCGGATTGTTGAAGTTCGTCCCCGGAGATGCGGCCCGACAAGTTGCGGGACCGCGTGCCACTCCGGAACAGGTGGAAGCGATTCGCGAACGTCTTGGTTTGAACGATCACGTCGGAGTCCAGATGTGGCGCTATTTGGGTCGACTGGTTCGAGGTGACTTCGGTTCGACCGCGAACGGCAGCTCTCAAGTTGCCGATCTGATTCGTCAGAACGCGCCGGTGACGATGTTGTTGCTCATTGGCTCATTGACCATCACCGCAGTCGTGTCTGTTGGTCTTGCCTCTCTTGCTGCTCGCAAGCCAGGTGGGTTTGCGGATCGCCTCGTTCTTGTGACCGGAACCGTTGGCCTTGCTGTTCCTGGTTTCTGGTTGGGAATCGTGCTGTTGATTCTCGTGGCGCGACCAACGGGCTGGTTTCCGATAGGAGGCTGGGGCGACAACGCCTCCGAGAAAGTTCGCGCTGTCACTCTTCCCTGTCTGACGTTGGCTGCATCACTCGTCCCGTTCACGACCCGCAGTTTGCGTACCTCGATGCTCGAGGTACGCCGCTCCGAATATGTTGCCGCCGGTCGGTCAGTGGGTCTTGAGGGACTTGCGCTCTTTCGTCGTTTCATCCTTCGAAATTCTCTCGTTCCCACTGTTGCTCTTTTCGCCTCTCTGGCAGGCGTTGTCTTTTCTGGAACTGTTCTGGTCGAGGCGGTCTTCGCACTGCCGGGCCTCGGTCAGATGATGGTGGTGGGCGCTGTCAATCGTGACGTCAACGTCGTGCAAGGTTTGACGGTCATCTTTGCAATGGGAGTGATCGTCTTCAACATGATCGGAGACATCGTCGTTGCTCTTCTCGATCCGAGGATCGAACGACGATGAGCATCGAGATCGAGCCGACCGCGCGCAGGCGCATCGATCCGACGTTGGCAACTGGTCTTGCGATCGTGCTTGGCGTTCTCGTCGTGGGACTCCTTGCGCCGGTGCTTGCTCCTCATGATCCGATCGCTCAGGATCTTCGTAACAGACTTGTTGCGCCATCTGGCGAGCACCTTCTCGGCACCGATCTTCTCGGACGCGACGTCTTCAGCCGACTGTTGTACGCAGCGCGAATCGACATCCCTCTTGCGATGGTTGCCACGATCATCCCGGCCATGATCGGCGTGATGCTCGGAACGATTGCTGGCTATTTTGGTCGAGTTTCGGATGCACTGGTCATGAGGTCTGCTGATGTCGTTCAGGCATTTCCTGTGTACATCTTCCTCGTGGCGCTCGTCTTCCTGCTCGGGCCAGGGGCGGGAAGTTTCATTGTGGCATCTGCGTTCATTTCGTGGGTCGGATATGCCCGTCTCGTCCGTGCAGAAGTCTTGCGTTTGAAAGAGCGGGATTTCATCGTGGCAGCTCGAGCTGCGGGGCTCGGAGACGTGCGCGTTCTACGTCACCATCTTCTTCCCAATGCCATGCCTCAGGTCTGGGCCTACATGGCCAGCGATGCGGTTCTCGCTCTCGTCGCTCTCTCGTCGTTGTCGTGTCTTTCCCTTGGAGTTCAGCCGCCAACCCCAGAGTGGGGCCGGATGATCGCTGATGGCGTCGACCGTATTCGGTCGGAGTGGTGGCTTTCAGTCGTTCCCGGAGTGATGATCGTGATCGTGGGCATCGGCTTTTCATTGATCGCACGCGGCATCGAGCGACGGAGTGTGACGAAGTGACCGATCCAATTCTGCGCGTCGGTGATCTACACATCGAGGTGCGCTCCGATGACTCAGTGCACGAGGTTGTCCATGGAGTGAGTTTCCAACTTGCTGCGGGTGAAATTCTCGGAATAGTTGGTGAGTCCGGGTCCGGCAAGAGCTTGACACTCCGCGCAATGTGCGATCTGTTGCCCGACGGAGTTGTGCGCACAGCTGGAACCGTCGAGGTGATGCTGCCGGCGGAGTCGAGACGATCCGGAGGGAGTAGCTATCTCGGTCGAGGTATGGCGATGGTGTTCCAAGAGCCGATGACATCGCTGAATCCAACGATGCGAATCCGAGACCTCGTGACCATCGGTCCGCGTTCGGCTGGACTGATGAACAAGAAGCAGGCACGTGCTCGATCTCTCGACCTGCTGCGCGAAGTTGGTGTGCCCGACCCGGAGCGGCGCCTGAAGGCATGGCCTCACGAAATGTCTGGCGGTCTTCGTCAGCGGATCATGATCGCAATGGCGCTTGCCACCGAGCCAAGCATTCTGTTGTGCGATGAACCCACAACTGCACTCGATGTGTCGGTCCAGGATCAAATCTTGCGCCTCCTTGTGTCGTTGCGAATGAGTCGGGAATTGGCGATCGTTCTCATCACGCATGACCTTGCCGTTGTGAGCCAGGTATGCGACCGCGTGCTGGTGATGCGTGATGGCCGAGTCATCGAGACAGGAGCGACCCAGGACATTCTTCGCTCACCGAAAGATCCGTATACGAGATCTCTGATCGAGGCCGTGTCATGAGCTCGCTCGTCGAGATCGGGAACGTGAGCGTTCGATACCGACTGGATCGATCATCGAAATTGATCGCAGTCAACGACATATCGATGGACATCGACAGCGGGACAATCCTCGGATTGGTAGGCGAGTCAGGCTGTGGAAAATCATCATTCGGTCGAGCTATCGCCGGCATTCGCCCTCCTACCTCGGGACGCATCCGCATCGATGGTCGAGAGTTGACGTCGGATCGCACGCGAGATGACGCTCGTCTCGTTCAGATGGTCGTCCAAGATCCGTCTTCTGCGCTCAATCCAGCCCGGACGATCGGCTCGACAATCACCGAACTCCTCCTGGTCCATGGGCTCGCAGTGGACCGGAGCACTGCGCGCAATAGAGCTGAGGAGTTGTTGGACAGCGTCGAACTTCCAGCATCCGTTTTCGATCGACGGCCCGATGCTCTTTCGGGAGGTCAGCGACAAAGAGTGGGGATCGCCCGCGCACTCGCTTTGCAGCCACAAGTACTGATTGCCGACGAGGCAGTGGCTGCTCTCGACTCGATTGTGAAGAAGTCAGTTGTTCGCCTTCTTGCTCAGTTGCGAAAAGACCTTGGCCTCACGATCATCTTCATCTCACACGACTTGACGGTGGTTCGACAGCTGTGCGACGACATCGCAGTGATGTATCTCGGTCGAATCGTCGAGCGCCAGTCAACGGAAGCGCTCTTCCATTCCCCTCGCCATCCGTATACAGCAGCCCTTCTCGCTGCGCAGCCTCGGGTTGGCCACCAACTGGACGTCACGACGAAGCCAGCTCTCGCAGGAGATCCGCCGAGTCCGATTCACATCGGAAGTGGTTGCGCATTCGCCTCTCGATGTTCGATCGCCCAGACCATCTGCACAACGATGGCTCCGGTGGCACTCGACGTGTCATCGACGTCGATGGTGCGCTGTCACTTTCCCTTGTCGACTGGCTGAAAACTCGTTTCGAATCTTTCCGCTTCAGCCCGGGAACGTCACGATGCGGGCCCCGAACTTCTGAGCGGCTTGCGTCAGTGAAGAGTTCAAGAGATTCGCCGCCTCGGCCGAGCCGCGCAGTGTCGCATCGAAGTGGGCAGTCGAGACTCCCCGCCACAACGTGTAGGTGGGCTCAGGAGGAGTGAGTTCCGCCAGAGGAAGTATCGCCTTTGCGATCGCCGGCCAGTCGGCCTCACCAGGTTCCATGTACGTCTCATTGGCCAAGGTCAGTTCCTTGAACCACTCATGGGCGACATCGATGTCATCGCAGAAGTGATTGTGGTCGGCGTTCTGCAAGATGACCATGCGCTTGTCGCCCTTGATGCGGCTGAACATGCCGAGTTGACCGTACAGAGGAAGCCATGAGTCACGGTCGGCGACGCCGTGCAGACACGACACATCGTCGGCCCAATCGAAGTTCAACAAACTTGGCAGTTCGCTGTTACGCGGATAGATCGGAGCGTCTCCACCAGCTGGGCAGAGCGGGATGGTTGCTTTGACACGCGGCTCCACGGCGGGGGCGATCATCGCTGTGAACCCACCGAGGCTGACGCCGACAACTCCCACGGAACCATCGTTGGCATAACCCCGGCGGGTGGCTTCTGCGACGAGGAAAGGAACGTCGCCGAGTCGATCGACTCCCATTTGATGACGTCTGGGACCCATGTCGACCACGCCGTCTTCACCCATCGATGCATCGACTTCCCACGCGGTGAATCCCATGTGATCTGCAGACGCCACGACGTATCCATGGCTCGCAAGGTGGGTGCACAGGTAGGTGGCTTCGCGACGATGACCTGCGTACCCGTGAGTGAACAGGACGAACTGTCCTGGGAGAGGGCGTGGAGTTGCATCTCGTACAGCGGGCTGCTTCATGAGCGGGGGCTCAGAAGTGTCACCTGCAGTCCACACGGCAGGGAAAGTGTCCTGCCGATTCGGATCGAGGTCCGCCCCGGTGTGATCGTCCGTTGCCGGGTACCAGATCTCCACTGGAAGTTCTCGGCTCCGGTTCGCATCGAACCAGGTTTCGGATCGGACGCCGACTGGATGCGGTCCGCGGGCGAAGGGATCGTAGAGGGCCATTCGCCATTTATAGGTCATTGACCTATTTGTGTCAAGGCTAAGTTGGGGGAGTGGAGTTCGAACGATGACAGTCGCTGGTCGCCCAAGAGGTGGTCGTCCGACGAAGTCGAAAGGCGACCTGCGGTTGGAGAAAGTCCTCGACGCCGCGGAAGACGTTCTCAAGCGCCGTGGAGCCGAGGGCTTGAGTGTGCGTGCCGTTGCCCAGAAGGTCGGGATCACGATCGGCAATCTCCAGTACTACTTCCCGACACGGGCCAAATTGCTCGATGCCGTCTTTCGGCGACGGGCGGAAATCTTCAAGTCGGAGTTGTTCGACTCCATCTCCTCGATCGGCGAACCGCGCCGCAGGTTCGAGATGCTGCTCGACTTCTGGTTCAATTCCCAATTCCAAGCAGACCAGGCACTCTTTTGGCATTTGTGGGCGATCAGTGCTCACGACAAAGAAGCTCGATCGACGATGATGTCCATCTACGACGAACTGGTTGCATACGTGGCAGCGTTGTTACGTGAGATGAACAGTGCGCTGACTGCTCAGCAGGCCGTGCGTCGGGCGGCGTTGGTGACGTCGATGATCGAAGGATCTGGCTTGTTCGTCGGCTACGGCCGCACTCCGAAACCTGCGCTGTCGTCACTCCAACGAGACATTCGCGCCGAGGTCATGGAACTTGTGGATCGACCGGCACCATCCAAGACCCCTCCTCGGAGAAAGGCATGACCATGAACCCCGAACTCATGACTCCAGACAACGTCATCGACCGGGCATACGAGTTGATTTCCTTCAGCGCAGGGGGAAATCCGGCCTGGACCGAATTCCGCGCCCTCTTCACCGAACCGTGTGTGTTGGCGCTGCGCGTGTTTCCTGAAGATCCGTCGATCACCGTCATGGACCTCGATGCCTATGTGGTGCATCAGATGCGAGACGGGTTGTCCGATGAGGGGTACTCAGAAATTCCCGGAGATCGCACCTCGACCCTGATCGGCGACGCTGCGGTGGTCAATCAAGAGTTCTTCATTCAGTACAAGGATCGAGAGCCAGTCCGGGCGTTCGACGGGTTCAGCTTGGTCCGAATCGATGGTGTCTGGAAGATTGCTTCGATCATCAGCGACATGATCACCGACGATTAGTGATCCACGCTGGGGAATTACGGAGCGGTGGCAGGAAATCGGGCACTTTCACGCCATACTGAAGGCGTTGATCGGTCGTCTTCCGATCATGAGTGGCGTGTGACGTGACGAGCATTCAGGCTCGTCGATGGCTTCCTCTTCCCCCCGACACCACAGTGGTGTCGCTTGTTCAAAGGATCCATCAATGTCCATTGCTCCTGCTCCTGAACGCGTGTCCTCCGACGCGCCCATGTCGTTCGCCTCACTCGGCGTGTCGAAGAGCCTCATCGAGATTCTCGCTGCCCGCGGCATCACCGAACCCTTTCCGATCCAGCGTCAGACGCTGCCCGACTCACTTGCTGGTCTCGACATCATCGGTCGTGGTCGCACGGGAAGCGGCAAGACGCTCGCATTCGTCCTTCCGCTCGTTGCCCGTCTTGCAGAGAACCGCAAGGGCTCAGCACCTCGCCATCCGCGCGGTCTGATTCTCGTGCCGACTCGTGAACTCGCGGCCCAAGTCGCCGAGACTCTCGAACCACTCGCACTGGCTCTCGGTCTCAGTCACGTCGTCATTCACGGCGGTGTCAGCGCAGTTCCCCAGGTGAAAGCTCTGACCCGCGGGGTGGACATCGTCATTGCCTGCCCCGGTCGTCTCGAGGACTTGATGCAACAGCGTCACTGCAAACTCGATCAGATCGCGGTCACTGTTGTCGACGAAGCCGATCACATGGCTGACCTCGGTTTCCTTCCTGTTGTCACACGCGTGCTCGACAAGACGCCGAAGAACAGCCAGCGCTTGTTGTTCTCGGCGACCCTCGACAACGGCGTCGATGTGTTGGTCAAGAAGTATCTGCATTCACCCGTGATGCACTCGGTTGACTCAGCCGAGTCGCCGGTGCCCGACATGGAACATCATGTGCTCTGCGTCGAGCGAGAGAACAAGCCGGCACTCGTGCAGGCGCTCGCATCAGGCCAGGGCCGCACGCTCCTTTTCACGCGCACGAAGCACACTGCGAAAAAACTCGCCCACCAGCTGTCACAGAACGGCATTCCGAGCGTCGACCTGCACGGCAACTTGTCCCAAACCGTCCGCACCAAGAATCTCGAAGCGTTCGCGAGCGGTGAAGTTCTCGTCATGGTCGCAACCGATATTGCGGCACGCGGCATTCACGTCGACGACATCGGTCTCGTCGTCCACGTCGATCCGCCAGCTGAGCACAAGGCGTTCTTGCACCGTTCGGGT
>JBJTGN010000091.1:0-2064 GCA_046093905.1 Actinomycetota bacterium | reverse complement strand
GGCGACCAAGATTCCGCCGAGACGCAAAGCCTGCTCTGCATGTGGAATCACACGCCACGGCTCTGGAAGATCGAGAACGACACGATCGAACCCGAGCGCATCGATTCCTTCGTAACAGTCTCGGATTTCGACTCGATATCTGCCTCCGACATCGTCACCGAGAAATGAGGTCACGTTCGACTGAGCTCGACGTGCAAAGTCTTCACGTATCTCATAACCGGTGACATCAGCTCCATATCGGAGCATTGTCATCGAAAGCGCTCCCGATCCAACTCCGCTTTCAAGAACTCGTACACCCGGACCGATGTCAGCAAGCATGCACATCGGCGCGAGATCCTTGGGGTAGATGACCTGAGCCCCTCGAGGCATCTCGATGACGAAGTCTTCCAACGTAGGTCGCACGGCGATGTAGCGGGAGGCCCGTGTCGATTCGACTCGACTTCCTTCTGGTTTGCCGATGATGTCGGAATGAGCAACGAATCCGGAGTGGCTGTGGAATTCACCGCCCTCTTTGAGTTCGATGACATACCGGCGCTTCTTGGAATCGATGAGAAGCGCACGCTCTCCTGTCCTGAACGTACTCATGAGTGTCGCCTCTTCTTCAACAAGATGTCGACAGGAATTGGATCCACCTGCGACGCTCTTTCCTGCAATCGGCAGAATGCACAAAGTTCAGAGCCCTCTGCCCCCGTCGGGGCTGAACATCGAGTGCACAAACCAATCGAGTCGAGATCCTGTGCGTGTTTGTCCCTGAGGAGAGGCGCCATGTTGTCGAGGAACCCGAGATAGAAGGAGGCCTTCGATCCAGGGGATCGTTCCTCGATCTGGTTCATCACCTCTTTGTACGTCAGATGCCGATTACCCGACGCAAGTGGGCACTCCTCGATGATGTAGTCGATGTTGCGAACGACGCACCAGGCCGCCATTTCGCGCTCAGAGAGTCGCACGAGCGGCTTCACCTTCTTCGGAAAACCACCCCGAGCCTCGAGAACTGGCAACTGTCTCGACAGATAGCCGACGTCCCATCTCAACGTGTTCCCGAACAGGACAGCAACCTCATCATCCAAATTGTGGCCAGTCACCAGAACGTCGTAGTCGTTGTCGAGGGCGAATTGATCGAAGATATGTCTCTTCGACATGCCACATGCAGAACACGGAACACGACCGGTGGTCTTTGCTGCCGTAGGAACATCGAAGTCGTAGTTGTCTCGCAGAGAAACGATGTGGAGAGTGAGCTGTCTCTCTCGTGCGAATCTCTCGGCGAATTCCTTCGAATTCTCGCTGTACTCCCCGATTCCGAGACCGATGTACAACCCATCAGCGGAAAAACCGAGTTCGTTCAAGATGTCCCAGACCGCGAGAGAATCCTTGCCTCCCGAAACAGCCACAAGAATCCGGTCCGAAGAAGCCACCATGTCGAAGTCTTCGATGGCCTTGGTCACCTGCCGAAGGCAGAGTTGCTGGAAGTGTTCGACACAAAAATTGGCGTTGTGCCTGGGAAGGTCGATGATTGCCGGTCCCCTGCACACACGACACTTCATCAGAACCCTCCGGAAATGACTGGGCGACTCTCGATCGTGTCTTCATCCTCGAGTCGACCATCTCCTGGCACCAACTGTCCGTTTCGAATGACGAGATGGGCTTCTCTGCTCAGACCGAGCTCCTGCAGTAACGCGCGCACGGTCCGCCCTCCGGAAAGGAAGATTTCGCGATTCGGGTTACGTAGGACAACGATCATTCGATGCCGAGAGAAGCAGTCATGAATCGGTCCGCTCCACCGAGGTGATCGTGATCGACTGTCCCGGTTGAAGAACCTCGCGTGCGACAATTTCAGGACGCCGAGAGCCCATCTTCACCACGAGCCGGATGATCCAGGCGACTCCTCCGAGTACAGCCCATATTCGCTGACCCTTCAACAATCCGTCTTTGATTCCGCGGGTTCGAAGGTAACTCCCGAGTGGACTCATCGGGTCAGACTCTCCTGACTTCGACGAGTGTCGAGCGACGACGACCAGAACGTCGTCCGAGGAAATAGAACGCAACAACGAGCAAGAGAGCAATCAC
>JBJTGN010000090.1:0-3907 GCA_046093905.1 Actinomycetota bacterium | reverse complement strand
CTTCCGGCACTGCGGTCTCGACATGGAGGCAATCGCTGCCATTGCACAACCACCCGCCGATGCTGGGCACGTCAACTTCGTCTCGCGCCTGAACGGCGCACTCATTGGACGTCTCCCTTTCGAACGACAAGGTGATGAAGTTCTGGCTCTCACCCCTCACCCGCTGCGCAACATCTCGCAACACCGGTTGGAGCCATTGTTGGTGGAGCAATTGAGGTCGTCAGAACTGGTGGAACTCCGATACGGCACCGAATGGATCACGGCAGTCGAGACGGAATTTGGTGTCGAGTCGCTCGTTCGCGACCTCCGAACCGGTGAGGAGACCTCACTGCGGAGTCGGTGGCTGCTTGCTGCAGATGGAGCCGGAAGTGCCGTCCGAAAATGGACGGGCATCGAGATGGTCGGCCCGGCAGGCCTGCAAAGTTTCCTCGCCATCCACTTTCGCGGGAGTCTGCGCCACTATCTGAGCGATCGCACTGGCGCTCTCCATTTCGTGATGGACCCTGCCGTGAGTGGCACCTTCATTGCTCACGACATCGACCGCGAGGCGGTGTTCATGACACCGTTCGACCCGACGACGGAATCGGTGGACGACTTCGACTCGGACCGTTGCGCCACAATCGTTCGCAACGCCATCGGTGACCCTTCTGCCGATATCGAAGTGGCCGACGTGGGCACGTGGCACATGACGGCTCAGGTGGCCGAGCGGATGCGCAAAGGGCGAACGTTCCTGGTGGGTGATGCCGCTCACCGGTTCCCGCCTACAGGAGGGATGGGGCTGAACACCGGGGTCGCAGATGCACACAATCTGATCTGGAAACTGATGGCAGTCGAGTCGGAGACCGCTCATGCTGATTTGCTGGACACATACGAGGGCGAGCGCCGGCCCGTGGCGGAGACGAACTGTCGACAAAGTCTCGCCAATGCCTTCAAAATGGTTCTTCTCGCAGAGGCACTGGGTCTCGGACCTGGGAGGACGTCTGTCGACCTGGATTCCGTGCTCGACGACGCATCCCGACGAGACGCAATCGCATCAGCGGTGCAGGAGCAGGCGACACACTTCGACATGATGGGCCTACAACTGGGGTACGTGTACGAGACTGCTCTCAACCGAGGTCGTCCCACGCCGCTGTGTGAGATGGATCCCACGCCATTCGAACCCACCGGCGAGATCGGAGCCCGACTTCCCCATGCGTGGCTCGCCAACGGCCACTCCACTCTCGACTTGATCGACCCGCACGTACTCACCCTCGTGTCGTTCGGCGACCACGACGCGTGGTCTCGAGTAGCGACGGAATCCGGAGTCGTACTGCGGCAGGTACGCGTTGGTGACGACATCGAGGTCGCCGACGACTGGCGGACCATGTGTGGCACAACGGACACGGGTGCCCTCCTGGTGAGACCGGACCAACACATTGCATGGGTGGCATCAGCAGGCACCGCCGCTACCGCTCGGGAATTCCTCACCGCAGTCGGGTCAGTCCTCAACGGCTGAGAATTCGGGAGCCTGTTCGGTTCCTCATCCCCATCGCGCTCCAACGCCAACCGATGGCGCCGAGCACGTGGGGCCGTTCGGCAGCAACGTGTCGGCCGCACCGTGGCGGAAGGGGTGGGATTCGAACCCACGGAGGCTTGCACCTCACACGCTTTCCAAGCGTGCCGATTCGGCCGCTCTCGCACCCTTCCTCGCTTCGATCGACCCTGACGGGTGTGGTGACGGCCAGGCGATCTGCGGCACACGAATGAATCCGCTGAAGGCTGCTACCTTCCGGTCCTGACCTGATTCACGGGTACCCGTTGCACAGGACCCGACCGTCACCACACTCGGCAGGAGCCGAACGAAGCCCGCTCAGACTATCGGGGACTATCGAACTCGACCCCGGGCGTGAGCGGATGCGCGCTCGGCACGGCGCGGGGAGCCGAGTTCGGCGCACACAGCAGCAAAGTCACTGGTCGGTCCGGTCCAATGCCACTCCTCGACACGTCCAACGGGCACGGTCGTCACCACTGTGGCCAACTGGCGAAAGAGAAGTGCGAGCTCGCGCTCGGCATTCAAGTTGTCACACAGTCGTGCGGCTCCGCGCAGCCCGGGCACATCCCAGTCCTCGACCAAGAGGGGAATGTTTTCGATCGATCCGTAGCGGGCGAGAACCGCTGCGGCCGATTTCGCTCCCCATCCGCTGACACCCGGGAAGCCGTCCGAAGAATCGCCAACGAGTCCGAGGTAGTCGGCGATGCTCGACGGCGGCACCCCGAACTTGGCAATCACCCCCTGTTCGTCGATCACCCCCGACTCGTTGACGGCCGCCCCTGGACGAGGTTTGCGCCGATCGACCTGGACAACTCGACCGCCCCTGACGCACTGCCCGAGGTCCTTGTCGGCAGTCAGGATCACCACCTGCTCGACGTCGCCATGCGCATCGGCCACGGCAGCAGCGGAGGCCAGCGCATCATCAGCCTCGAATTCGACCATCGGCCAGACGGTGACGCCGAGAGCGGCCAGAGCCCGCTCCATGACCGGGATCTGGTCCTTGACGACCGGATCCATCCCCGCCGAAGTCTTGTATCCGTGCCACAACTCGTTGCGGAAGCTCTCGATGGCGTGGTCCGAGGCGACCCCGATGTGGGTTGCGCCATCGGAAAGGAGCTGAAGTGTAGAGTTGAGCACCCCGGTCGTCGCCGCCCACGGGGCTGGGTCGGAGGACCGAACTGCCTGGCCGAAGTGCTGGCGGACGAGCTCGTAGGTCCCGTCGACGAGGTGAACTTTCATGGGTCGATTCTTCCTCAGACGAGCGCCTCGGGAGTGCTCGCCCTCGTTCGCCGACGTGATGACACCGGAGTGATTTCGACCGAATTCCCGTAACCTGGCGGAGGTCAGTGACACCGACGATGTCGTCTGATCAGGGGGATACGCAGGTTTTTCGGCCCGCTCGAAACCGCATTTTCCCTTGATCGGAGGGTGTTTCTGGAGGCTGTGACGAGAAATTGTTACGAACGGGTTGGTTTTCGTAAAGAACTCGTAACCTGTCCGAATGATTCGTAAACGACTTGCAACAATCCTGGCCCTGGGAACGCTGTTCACCGGAATGGTCACCACTCAGGCGTCGGCTTTCGCCAACCCGACTGTGTTTCGCTATGTCGTGACCTTCCACGATGGCGTGGATGCATCGGCCATGGCCTCGAACATGGTCGGCTCCGGAATGCGAGTGGCCCGTGTCTACGGGACGCTGTTTTCCGGGGTCGCCGTCGACCTCACACCCGAACAGGCCAGTGCCTTGGCCGCCGACCCCAACGTGGCTCTC
This sequence comes from Actinomycetota bacterium, assembly GCA_046093905.1. GTDB lineage: Bacteria > Actinomycetota > Acidimicrobiia > Acidimicrobiales > Ilumatobacteraceae > Casp-actino8. The sequence continues at coordinate 605 of JBJTGN010000090.1, read as the reverse complement.
GTCGAGTCGGACGCCCGAATGGGACGTGCTCAGACCCAGGACGGTGCCGAGTGGGCCCTGACCCGTATCGATCAGCGGTCGAACGATCCCAACGCCGCCTACAACTACCCCGCCTCAGCCGGCATGGGTGTCGCCGTCTACATCGTCGACTCCGGTCTCGTCACCGACCCGGTCGGCCTGTCGAAACTCCCCCACCAGGAGATCGCCGGTCGTGCAAAGACGGGCTATGCGTTCGTCAGCGAGGGTGACGGAACCGAGGATTGCCTCGGCCACGGGACCCACGTCGCCGGCACCATCGCCGGTACCGAATTCGGTGTCGCAAAACTGGCCACGGTCATTCCGGCCCGCGTTCTCGATTGCAGCGGTTGGGGCAGTGCCTCGGAAGTGATCGCTGCTCTCGACTGGATCCAGGCCAATCGTGACCGATCCCGGCCAACTGTGGTCAACATCAGCCTCATCGGTCCGGCCCACCAGACTCTCGACAACGTCGTCAACCGTCTGTTCAATGCGGGAGTGACAGTCGTTGCCGCAGCCGGCAACGATGGGACCAATGCATGTGCCTACTCTCCGGCTCGGGCAGAAGGCGCCATCACGGTCGGTTCGAC
>JBJTGN010000089.1:0-2280 GCA_046093905.1 Actinomycetota bacterium | reverse complement strand
CCGACCCGACGGATCAGTGACTGCTCGGACACGGCCAGGATCGACGTCGGGATCACGCGACGTGTCATCACGTCGAGGAAGTGGCCACGTGGATCCACCCGAGTGACGACTCGGCCGCTTGCATCAGTCGCGGCGAAGCTCAGCCATCCGCCACTTTCCAACCGACGGAGGACCATCGGAAGCGCCATCACAGACCCATCGCCATGTGAGTCGATGGCTGCGGCAAAGAGCTCGTCCTCCGTTGCTGGACCATTCCTCAGGCGGGTGAGGGCGGCCTTCAGACCCGGGTCTCGAAGGGGTAGCCGCGACTGGACATGGCCATGGTTCATCACGAGAAGGTCGACCTCGAATCGTGATTCGGTCTCTGGTCTCAGCGAAAGAGTTTCGAGGAGATTTCCTCGGTGACTATCTGAGCGGTCCATGTAGTCACCCCCCAATCAGAAGAACACGGAGCGAGGATTCATGTCGGTTTCGCTCAAAGGGGATTCCCGCCGACCCATCGTGACTGGAGCTGAATAGAGCCGTCCGGGTCCGAGCCGGCGCCAGAAGTGGCGCAGACCCGGTGCCATCACCTTGGCCACTGACAGGTCGAGATCCGGGCGTGTCTGGTCGAGCACGATCACTTCGTGGCCGGCCGCTGCAATGGCAGCAACCGAAGTTCGAACGTCCTGTGCAATGTCATCGCTCGAGAGCCCCTCGTACTTCTTCGGATCCACAGCGCCCACAGTGAGATCCGGTAGGACGTACGGCTCCGAGTCGACGGTTGAGTTCTCCCACCATTCGATTGCGTCGGGATCGTCGAGCCAATAGTTGGTCGTCCCATCGGCTCGGCGTTCACAGACTGCTGGCAAGAACTGGTTGAGCTCGGTGAGGGCGCGCATCGCGGCCATATGAGGATCGAGATGCGCTCCGAAACCGATCAGGATGTCTTCCGTTGGCCCGCCGTGTCTTTGTGATACCCCGGCAAAGACGGGAATTCCAAGGTCGGTGGTGAGATCGAGCACCCAGAGAGAACGATCGAGCTGCTCGTAGTGATCACGGAGAATCGCAACGTACGGCTCGTTCATGGCGTCAAGATCCACCGCGGGAAGCCGGAGGCGGTTGTACCACCAGATGGCGGCGGCATCACGCTCGACTAGTTCGAGCAGTCCCTGCAGAATTGCTTCCTCAAGGGAGTTTCCGGCTGCGTTTCCGTTTGCATCGCTCGCGCAGAAGAAATGCGCGGCTATGTCAGGGTGTCCAAAATAACAGTAGCCAGTCGGGACCAGTCGAGCTTCGTCGTCCCGAAGAGACCAGGCAGTTGTCCAGTCGATCTCACGCTGCTCGTCGAAGCGCTCGGGAACGATGTGATAGGTCGACAGATTGGCTCGGTTCCAGTCGTCGCGTCGCTCGTATTGAACGTCGGAGAATCCGAGAAGATCTGACGGATGAATTGCGTATTCGAGGTCGGTGAATCTCGCCCGTTTTCTAGGTTCGTCCCCTCGAAATACACCTGAGTATCGCTCGATTGCCTCACAGATCGCGCCGACCTTCGCTTGCACGTCGGTCCGACCCTTACCACCACTTCTCCCACGCAGGTTCTTTCGAAGAAAGAAGGTGCTGTCTTGCATCAACGCGAAGTTGTGGCCCGATGCGTAGCTATACGTCACTCCATCGTCATTGATGGTCTGACGTTTGAGAGAACTAACTGCTCCCGTGAGAGGACTGACGTGTCGAATGAGTCGTTCGTATGTCTCCTCGGGACGCTCGATCCGATGTCCACCGTCGGCGGTGTATCGCTTGTTGGCGGGCTGAAGGGTCACCTTCGGGGGCCGAACCGCGAGAGACGGATCGCCGCACACGTGACATTGGGGTCGCCGAACGACCTCGTGTCGCTCTGATCGATAGGTCGTGGCGTCGATCGAGACGATTCGACTCCGTGTTTCCACTGCGCTTCCACCGACAAAGGCAAGAAGCTCGGAGGTGACGAATCCGGCAGCAAGTGATCGTGTCGCCTGATTCGCCGGAGGTGTTGATGGTCGACGCAACATCGTGTCGCGTTTACGATCGAGATACGTGTCGAGTTGGCGATTGCCCCGTAGTCGCATTTCCAGGCAATGCCAGCACGCCGTTTCGCCGGGTACGAAGAGTGGACCGATCTTGATCGACTCGCCGGACGGCGTCACCAGAATCCAAGGCCGATTGGCCTCGCGCATACGCGTGTCGACTTCGACCAGTCGCTCGTCAAGTTGATCTTTGGCGATGACGATGGCAATGGTTCGTTCGAACTCGGTGGAGGAG
>JBJTGN010000088.1:0-3821 GCA_046093905.1 Actinomycetota bacterium | reverse complement strand
CTGCGATCCGTCGGCGACGGCGATGCCGGCCGCCTCCTGGCCGCGGTGCTGCAGCGCGTAGAGGCCGTAGTAGGTGAGTTTGGCGACTTCCTCGCCGGGCGCCCAGACGCCGAAGACGCCGCACTCTTCCCGAGGTTCGTTTTCCAGTTGGCCGGTCACATTGCTCCCTGGCGTCGGTGGCGGAGTCGAGTCTACGGGGAGAGCGGGCCAAACCGGGAATCTACACGCGCCGTTGCGCCTCTAGGCCGCAGCACTACCTTTGACCAGTGTCAGCCCAGTCCGGCTTGTTCTCAGTTGTAAGAAATGACGATGCCTCTTGCCGCTCTATTGCGCGTCCAACACATTCGGCTACGTTCAAACCACTGCACCCGTCGGGCTCGAGAATCCGGCGCTCTCGGTCCGTATCGTCGAGCCACTTCCGCCATGCAGACGAACGGTCAAGATCCCCCAACGACCGCACGCGGGCCGAGATCTCATCGTCACGATGATATCGGAGCGTCAAGAATGTCACAAAATTTCGGTCTACTTTAGGGCCACTCAACTTCGACAGTATCCACTCACGCAATTTACGGGCTTGCTCCGCAGACATAATCTGACGCTCCACCAATGGGTCGATAAGGTCGAGATTAATGATGGTGAACCCAGCACCGTCAAATTTGAACGAAGCGTTTTCTCGCCAACCTTCGAAGTAAGGCGTGTGGAAATCTACGCGAGGGTTCGCAGCGACAAGCACGTCGGGTGCCTCCTTCGCGTGCCCGACGCGGCCGTATCTGCGGCCCATATCGAGGCGGGCAACATCAGGTCGCGTTAAGCCCAGTGTGTCGTAAACGTACACGTCGCCATGATTGTGTTGGGCCTGGAACGAGAATTGGCCAATCCCCCTGGTGGAGGTGCCAATTTCAGTTCCCAAAACCTGTGCGAGATGACTCGTTTTAGTCCCGTCGATCTCCCACGGGTGGGCATCAGTCTTCCATTCATTCAACTCGGGGTTAAGCTTTTCAAAGGTCCATTCTTGGTCTTCCACCTGCTTGAAAAGCGCAGCACTCTTGTCGCCATCACGGGTTAGCAGTCGCTGGACCGATGTTGTGTATTGAGTTGCAACGAAAATGACCAAAGTCCCGGCTAAAGCCAGTCTGACGCGTGTTGTCCGGTCCTTCCCCAGAAGCGCGACCGATCTCGAGCCTAGGCCGGCAAAGATAGCGATTAGCAAGATCACCGACGTTAGAAGGAATCGCGCATGCATGAAGTCGCCACCCAGTAGAACCACATACGTTGTCATCACAAAAGCGGACAACAAAAACCAGGTGCGGCTGGCCTGCTCATGGCTGAGCGCCTTGGCGGGCCCCGTCAAGAACGGTATCACCACGATCAGGACACATGCGGCCGTGACCCAGTGAAGGCCGTAGGACAACATCATGTCGCGGAGATAAATCAGTCCCGCGGGAATTCCGTGTTTATCATCAGTCTTCGCGTAATATGTATTGGGCAAGAACTGGCCGTAATACATCACCCGAAAAATGGTGACTGTGATTAGTGTCGCAACTAGTACTCCGAAGCTTATCAATGCCGAACGGAGTTGGCGGCTGCGTATCCACTGCCAGCCCAGAAGTAGTAACGACAACAATCCGAGCTCTGGCCGCACTAGAGGCAGTGCCGCGGCAATAGCGCCGGCTGCCCATGCCCGGTCCGCTCCCGACCAGACGTAGAGCACCGTAGCCGTCAGAGTGATGAACTGTAGAGGCGTTTCGAGGCCCGAGGTTCCAAACGAATGAATCGGATACCAGGCCGCCAGAAACACAAGTGGGACGTTCAGCCGAGTCTGGTTACTCGCCAGACGACGCCAGAGATTTTCACCTCCGTCGCCGGTTTCCGCTGCGGAACGCTTCGAGGCAACAGTCTCCACACGAATCCAGCAAACCGCTGCAATTACTGACAGAACAAAACTCAACAAGAGTACGGCTTGCCGAAGGTCAAGCAATGCAGACGGCCTAAGAAGATTAACGGCTGATAGCAGAGCGAACCATGCCGGACTTGTGTAGCCCTCCACGCGCTCACCTTGGTTAAAAACGGGGCCCCAGCCATTTTCTGTGAAGTTCTGGACGTAAGTTAGATAAATATACCCATCGTCCGCGATCCACTTATAGTGCCAAACTGACCAAGCAAAGAAGGCACATAGAATGATTTCTACTGGACTCGCACTAATCCTGCGAAAACGGTCCAGAACGCTTGCCGGCGAGAGTGCAGACAGGGAAAGACCTCTGTCTCTTAGAGTCTGTAAAGACATCTCGCTTCCCCTATCGGGCGCACACCAGTCGCCGCCCATGTCTGATCTGCTGGCTAGGAACGAGCCACACTAACAGTCGAGCTACACGGTCTCCCATCCAAACGTCATGACCTAACTCCCCGGCCAGCCGCTAAGCCGCTGCTTGCGGTGAAGACTGGCATATTCAAATTGGGGTAGGCCACGAGTTCCAGGTAGGAAAACCTGACCGGTAGCCGGGACGTCAACAAACCGGATTAACTGAACTCGTCAAGCGGCAAGCAGCGTGCAATCTCATTCGCTCGAGTGCCCGAAACCGACACCCGACCGGATTTCGATGCCTCAGCGAACCCGAGCAGCCCGGTGGCCAGCAGCAGCCAGGTCCGCGCGTCGGTCTCCACCACGTTCGGCGGCGTGCCCCGGGTGTGCCGGGGACCCGAAATGCATTGCACCGCAACGAAAGGCGGGATGCGGATCTCCACGCTGGAACCCGGAGCCAGAGCGGCCAGGGACCGTGCAGTCAGTCGCACGGCGGCCCCGAGAACGGCCCGGTCCGGTGGCGCGGCCTGCTCGTCATGCAGCCAGCCTCGCACCGCCCCGACGGCGTCGCGCAGTTCGGTCGGGTCGACGCGCCTGCTCACCGCGGCCCGCCCGGGAACCGCTGGACGCCCAGAGCGGCGACCGCGCCGGCCTCGTTGATCGCCAGGTGCGCCAGCATCGGGGCGGCCAGGCTGCCGGAACGCTCGGCGAGCAGGGCGAACACCCATCCGGCCAGTCCGGTGACCGCGACGGTTCCCAGCACCGGTTCACCGTTCGCCCGGGCGTCGGGGATGTGGCTCAGTCCGAAGGCCGCCGCCTGCAGCAGGCGCCCGCCGGTACGCCCGAACCCCTCCGCCGCGACGGCGGCCAGTGCGCCCCGGAAGGCCGTCTCCTCGGACCACACCGTTCCCAGCGGGATCTCCACGCCCAGCCAGTGCGCCGGACGCGCGGGCAGGTCGCGATCGCCCATCGCGGTGCGCACCCGCGGTAGCGCGGCGGTCAGGCCGACCACCGCGGCCACCGCACCCGCGACGGCCGAGCCCAGGCGCACGCCGGACTGCAGGGCCGGCCGACGCAGACCCAGCGGGGCGCGGGTCAGCAGGGCCAGCGCGGTCCCGTATCCCGCCTGCGCCAGCGGATGGCGCCGCCACGGCCGCTCGAGGCCGGCGGTGAAGCTCCACCCCACCAGAGCGCCGGCCAGCACCACGGCCCGAATCTGCTTGCCGGTCATGCGAATTCCGGTCCACCGGCCGCGATCGCCTTCTCCAGCGAGCGGCGGATTCGGTCGGTGTCGAATGTCGTCCATCCCGCCGGTGCTGCCACGGCCACCCAGCCGTCGAGTTCACTGTCGCCGTAGTTGTGGCCGTGCCCGTCGGGGGTCCCGGCCGAGTTGGTCACGTTTCCGGCCATGTCGGCGCTCACCTGCCAGAACGTCACGATGGGATACCAGCGCATCGCCGGACTGCGGTCGAATCCGGCCGGCTCGTCGAGCCAGTCGGGCTTACCGAACAACAGGTCCGGC
>JBJTGN010000087.1:0-6035 GCA_046093905.1 Actinomycetota bacterium | reverse complement strand
CCTTTACACGGGTGTTGCGATTGCCGGCGTGAGCGTGCTCGGGGCCGACGAACTGGGTCAATCGACTCGGCCGATGACGGAGATCTTTGCAGTTGGATTCGGCGGGGCCAGCAGTGATGTGGTGACGGTGGTCGCTCTGTTCTCGACGGCATCGACAGTGCTTCTCGCCATCACGGCGTCGTCGCGCATCATGTACGGCATGGCGTCGACGGGGTACTTGCCGAAAAGTCTCGGCCACGTCCACCGTCAAGTGGTGCCGCGTAATGCTCTCGGCATCGCAATCGTTCTCGGTGGATTGTTGATCCTCATCGAGGATCTCGATCTGCTGGCATCTGCAACTGATGCATTGATCTATGTGCTCTTCCTGGTGACGAACATCGTCGTGATCGTGCTGCGCAAACAGCGACCGAATGTCGAGCGGCCGTTTCGGATTCGCGGATCGATCGGGTGGGTGCCAGTCGTCCCGATTCTTGCGATGATCGTGACGATCGTGCTCAGTTTTCAACTCGATGGGGACGCTGTCCTCTTGGCACTCGGCTTACTCGCTGCGGGCTTCGTTGCACGTCAACTCGGAGGCCGTTGGTTCACCCCCGTCGACCAACAGGTGTAATCGTGTTCGATCTCGACTTCGTCACCTTCGGCGGGGGACTTCGACGGTATCAAGACGCAGCTCGTCGTCTCGGAAGAGAAGCTGAAGAGTCGGGAGTCTTTGCTGAGGTGTCGGTGCTGACTTCGCGGTTGCTGAGTCATGAATTTCGTCGGCAACACCGACCTATTCTGCGAACCAGCATTCCTGGGTACGGATATTGGGTGTGGAAACCACATGTGATCGGCGAAGTTTTGGCCGCTCGGCGGACCGAATTCGTGTTGTATGCGGATGCTGGCTGCACCTTGAATCTTCGATCTTCCGCTGCTCGTCAACGTCTCGGCGTGTATCTGGATTTTGCATCGGTGCACTCCGTATGTTCGTTCTCCATGCCACATCTCCCCGAAAATGCGTGGACCAAGAGAGATGTACGACGACATCTCGGTCTCGACGAGAAGCAGCAGACGTCAGGTCAGCGAGTCGGTGGGGTGATTCTTTTCAAACGAGATCAGCGAAGCCGTGAAATTGTGGAGACTTGGAACAACCTCTCGACCGTCGACTCGTATCGTCTTCTCGATGATTCACCGTCTCGTTGTGGAGAAGACGAAGGGTTTCGACGTCATCGGCACGACCAGTCGATTTTGTCTTGCATTTTGAAGTCGATGGACATTCCCGCTTTGGATGACGAAACGTATTTCGGCGCTGACTGGCACGATTCGGGAAGCGCGTATCCGATCTGGGCGACTCGACACTGTAGGCCGTGGTCGTTCGGAACGGAGCCATCCATTGCGCAGCGAACGTTGTTCCATGGGATCGATGCGGTCGATCGATCTGCTCGCAGACTGATTCGTCAGTAGAGCGCCAAAGACTCGATGTCAGTGGTCGCCTTCTCCTGTCACCAGCCGAATTCGTGATAGTGATCGAACCACTCGCGGCTCGCCGCCAAGATCTGGTTTTCCGACATCGACGGCAGATCGCTGTCGATTGACCCCACCACTTTGCGGGCAATCGTCGGATGCTTTCGCTCCCAGTACTGCACGAGGCGCAGCATGTGGCTGGCCTTCCCTTTGCCGTGTCCGAGAATGAGGACTTCCTTGGCTCCTTCGACTGCGTGCGCAATCGCGTCGTAATACGAATCGTCGTGCAAGCCATGCTCGTGACTCAAGTGGTGGCGGGCCTGACGCATGTGATGGTGACGACCCTCGTGCTCTGGAGCCTTGACCTTCTCGGGTTTCGAGTTCTTGTCGAGGCCGGCTGTCCACACTCGGGCCTCGTTCTGAGTGATGGCGACAACGACGAAGGGATCGGTGTGGTTCGACATGATCATCTCCTGTGCTCGAATGTGAGAACACTCTATGAGACCGGCTCGTAGCCTGGCACGGTGATCGTCATCGATGCCCAGGGACTTTCGGCCTCTCGTCCCCTGCGGCCCCTCTTCTCAGACGTGTCTTTGACCATCAGTACAGGCGATCGAATCGGAGTGGTCGGGCTCAATGGATGTGGCAAGAGCACCTTGTTACGGATGTTGGCAGGCCAGTGGGAACCCGAGTCCGGGGTTGTCCGGCGGGGTCGCGATGCTCGCGTCGGTTATCTGGATCAGGATCCTGAACTGCCAACCGGCACCGTGCGACAGGCTGTCGTCCGTGATGCAGCGACGGCATGGCAGGCAGAGGCGATGCTCGATCGACTCGGCATGGGGGCGCTCCTGGACTCCCCGACCGATCAGCTGTCGGGTGGTCAGCGCAAGCGAGTCGCTTTGGCAGCAGTACTCATGGGTGAGTGGGATGGCCTGATCCTCGATGAGCCCACGAACCATCTGGATCTCGATGCCATTCAGTTCCTGGAGGAGTGGCTGAAGAATTACTCAGGGGCTCTCGTACTGGTGACGCACGATCGACACGTCCTTGATGCTGTGACGACGAAGGTGTTGGAGATCGATGGCGGGCACGGTTACTTGCATGTGCCGTCGGGATGGCACAACGGGTCGGGATATGCCGCGTACCTCGATGCTCGCGGTGAGCGCATCGCACGTGTGGAGGTAGCTGAACAGGTGCGACGAAATTTGGCGCGAGCGGAACTGGCATGGTTGCGCCGTGGAGCTCCGGCACGCTCGACCAAGCCCAAAGCGCGCGTCGAGGCAGCCAAAGCGCTCATTGCAAAAGCGCCTCCTGCACCGCAACGAAGTGGTGACCTGGAATTGTCTGCTGCATCGACGTCGACGACACGGCTCGGGTCGAAAGGCGTGGAACTTCACAGCGTCGGATTCGCGTGGCCTGATGGAACTCGGGTGCTCGAACCATTCGACCACATGCTCGAGCCGGGAGATCGCCTCGGCATCGTGGGAGCAAATGGCGCGGGCAAGAGCACTCTTCTCGACCTCATCGCAGGACGACTGAGCCCGTCGGAAGGATCGATCGACATCGGTCGCACCGTGAAGATCGGCTACTACGACCAGCTCGGACGCGAGATGGACACGGCGAAGCGGGTTCGTGATGCAGTCGCTGGAGACAAAGGGGCTCCATCTCTCGAAGACATCGATTTGATGCGGCGCTTCTGGTTCGACGGCGATGCGCAATATGCGGAGATCTCGACGCTGTCGGGAGGGGAGCGTCGACGTCTGCAATTGCTGTTGACGTTGGTCGAGCAACCAAATGTGTTGCTGTTGGACGAGCCGACCAACGATCTCGATCTCGACACATTGCGAGCGCTCGAAGATTTTCTCGACGATTGGCCGGGGATCGTCGTCGTGGTGAGCCACGACCGAGCGTTCCTCGATCGAACGGTGATCGAAGTCTTGGCGATCGATGAAGGTGGTCGGGCACGTCTCGTGCGCGGCGGAGTTGCCGGATGGTTGGAAACTCGCCGTCAATCGGTGATGTTCGCACCCGAGCGATCGAAGTCATCTCCTTCGCCTGTGCGTGCCGAGACCGTGAAAGCACTGCGGAGTCCGAGCACGATCAAACGACTTCTCAGCCAGGCAACCAAGGCTCTCGCAGATGCAACTGCTGCACGGGATCGAGCGAGCGAGTCTCTGATGTCTGCAGGATCCGATCACCAAGCGCTGGCGGGTGCAAGCGAGACACTCGCCACGGCGCAGATGGCAGTCGACCGAGCCGAAGAGGCTTGGTTGGAGCTCGCAGCGGAGGCTGAGAGTCGCGGCGTCGAGCTGGAATAGCGCGAGGCGTGACAGATGAACCGATCAACGTCGGCGGCGACGATGGAATGTGAGTGATAGGAAAGGACCAGTGGTCTCGATGAACGATGATCTTCGTGCAGCAGTGGCAGCGATGCGCCCCGTGGACTCACTTGCTGTCCCGCTCGGACCGGGTGCTCCTGGTGAGTTCCTGCATGCGCTCGGCAACGACACACCGGAAGAGTTCTTCAGCAACCTGACGGTTTTTGGGGCGCTGTTGCCAGATCTCTATGCGCTGTTCATGAGACCTGGTGTACATCTGAAGAGTGGCTTCTTCGGACCGGCAGAGCGACTCCTGCGCGATGCCGGAGCAGATGTGGATTTCGTTCCTGCGGATTTTCGTCGATTCGAACCTACGCTCACCCATCTCAAACCACGCGTGCTGGCACTCGCCGGGTCGATGCCCGTCGATGGACACGTCTCGCTGTCGCTTCATGCCGGAGCCTTCACATCCGAGATCAAGAGTGTCATCAATGATCCGGAGCGTGTATTGATCGTCGAATGCAGTCCGCACTTCCCGCGCACTTATGGAATGGAAGATGGCTACTTGGAGGCGGGATACGCCCACGCGATCGATGTTCGTTACATCGATCATCTGATCATCTCCGATCGCAAGCCTTTGCATCTTGCCGACGTCGAACCGACCGAGGCCGAGAGACTGATCGCCGATCTGGCTGTTCAGTACGTGAGCGACGGGTGCACTCTGCAGACTGGAATCGGCGGAATTCCCACCCAAGTCGCGGCTCGTCTCGCCCAGGGTTCCGGGGGTGACTACGGAATTCACTCCGAGATGTTCACAACTGGATTGATGCGTTTGCATCAATCCGGCAAAGTGACCAATCAGAAGGGAACACCCTTCGACGGATTTTCCGTGACGACGTTCGCAGCCGGGGAACCGGAACTGTACGAATGGCTGCACGAAAATCGTGACGTGCGCTTCTTGCCGGTTGGAGTTGTCAACTCGCCCGAAGTGATCGCAGGGAACCGTCAGATGATTTCGATCAATGGTGCGATGGCTGTCGATCTCTCTGGTCAAGTGATTGCTGATTCTGTGAACGGACGACAGTTCTCGGGTATCGGTGGACACGAGGATTTCGTGGCAGGCCCTGGATTGACGACGAGTGGTCGAAGTCTGATCTGCCTTCCCTCGACGAGTGTCGTGAACGGTCAGATGATCTCGCGCATTCTCGGCCGCTTGCCCGAGGGGAGTGTTGTCACGACGCCACGTCACCAAGTCGATGTCATCATCACCGAGTTCGGTGCAGCTGACATTGCAGGTTTGTCGATCACGGAACGAGCACGTGCGTTGGCTGGAATCAGTCATCCTCTCTTTCGCAACGAGTTGCTCGAAACAGCCAAAGAGTGGCCGTCGGACTGAGGTTCACGGCGACGAAAATGGTGTGGCATGTCGCGAGAGCGTTGCATCGGCCGACGTACGTGAACAGCCATAATTGACCGGCAGGTAAGTTTTCTGTTTGATCAAAGCGCAGAACGGATGTACCACAATCCTTGAAGTCGGAAAGTGTTTCATCTCACCCTTCTGTCACGATCACCAGCACGCCACCTCAACGGAGAGGAATCATGCAAGCTGATCAGAATCAGTCGAATGGTCATCGGATCAAGGTGTTCGTCTGCGATGACCACCCGATCGTTCGAGATGCCCTTTCAGCGGTGCTCGCGGGGAGTGAGCACCTCGACGTTGTTGGTTCTGTGTCGTCGTACGACGAAGCTCTCGATCTGGTGAGGACACAGCCGATCGACGTCGCCGTCCTCGACATTCGCCTCGGCGGAAAGTCCGGTCTCGAACTCGGCAAGGTGATCGTCGAACAACACCCCGGTTGTCGAGTGTTGTTCCTGACGGCGTTTGCATCTGACGAGGTGATCTTCGAAGCAAGCCGTATGGGAGCAGCCGACCTCTTGGACAAAGCAGCCGGTCCGGACACGATCATCGAGCGCGTCTGCGAGGTTGCAGCAGGTCAGACCTTCTTGGGAGATACCCGGCTCGTTGGAGTTGCCAAGCGATTGAGTGAGCGAGGCGTCCTCGGATTGCTCTCGCTCAGCAGTATGGATCGGCGCATCATGGCGTTGATTGCTGAAGGTCTGACCGACAAGCAGATCGCCGACCAGGTGTACCTCAGTCCTCAAACTGTGCGAAACCGTATTTCGCGAATCCTGAATGCACTCGACAAGGACAACCGCACGCAACTTGCGTTGTTGATGGCCAACCTGGATGAGTCAGCCCGCCAAGTGATCTGA
>JBJTGN010000086.1:0-14729 GCA_046093905.1 Actinomycetota bacterium | reverse complement strand
GTTGCTATACGTGCCGTTGGTGGTTGCGCCGATCATCGCCCGTCACTCCAGGTTCATCTGGGCCCTCCGGGGAATGGTCCTCGTTATCGGCGGAATCGCACTGACAACTTCGAATGCATCGGGCCTGCTCCCGTTCCGCCTCGCAGACAACGGGGTCCTTCTCGCGATTGCTGCCATGGGTCTGTCTCTCGGAGTTGCAGTAACGGTTCTTTCGCTGAGCGTCGACGTCCTCGGTGGGAGATTCGGCTGGCGACAGCCAACTGCGATCCTGTCTCTCGTCGTGATCCCCGTCGGAGTTTTTCCAGTAGCAACAATGGCGGTGAGCGGGCGATGGAATCAGCCCGCGACCACCCTGTACTCACAGATCAACGAATTGGTGAGTGACACTCGAGAGGGCGACTTTCGCACTCTCGTGATCGGGGATTCTCGGTTGGTGGTGTCGGGTAAGCACGAGATCAGCGGTGGAGAAATCGGTGAAGGACTTGCGTTCTCGTTGCTCGGTAATTCGACGGCAACATTTCTCGACCGCTGGACCTCCGAACCGAAAGACGTGGATCGGCTCGTTCGACCGTACATCGACGCAGTGGCGAATCGCTCGACGTTGCGAGTCGGAAGAATTCTTGCCCCTCTCGGGATTCGCTACATCGTGATCCCCGTCGTCGACCGCGTCTACTCGACCAGTTCGACCCCCTTGCCCGTCCCGAGTGGACTCGTGGAGTCGTTCTCTGCGCAGTTGGATCTGGAGAAGGTGTATAGCCCGCCGAGCATGGTGATCTTCGAGAATTCTCAGTGGATTCCAGTGACGAGCTTGTTGTCGGCATCGGCACTTTCAGCCAGTGACACGGGTGGCGCATCGGCCCTCGTCTCATCGGAGCTGTCGGGTTCGACTCCGATACTGGGTGGAACCACGGCGTGGACGACCACGAGTCAGTCGATCGAAGCCGGGAGAGTGCATCTCGGAGTGCCGTTCACCTCGCAATGGATTCTCGAGGTCAATGGTCGACGTATTGCAGGGAAACCATCGTTCGGCTCGGTCATGTACTTCGATGTCAGTGAAGGCGGAACGGTCACATTGGTACACCAAGGCTCGGTCTCGCGAACCATTTGGATCGTGATCCAGTCGGTGGTGTGGGTCGCCGTTCTTCTCGCAGCGGTTCAGCCCCGTCGCCGCCGCCGACGCCGAGCGGTGTATTCCGTGGAAGATGGTCCGGTGCTCTCTCTGAACGACCGGCGAGGGCGAGTGTCATGAGAGTGGGAATCATGACGATTCGTCGAATCCTCAGTGGTCTCGTTCTCCTTGCGGGTGTCGTGGTCAGCGTCCTTGTCGCTCGAGCCGATGTCGCTTCGGAGCCGGCAACCTTTGCGACGTCGTTTCGGCCCGGGACACCGGCTGTCTTCGGCAGGGAGGACACGATTACGTCGACGTGGTTCTGCGGAGGAACTTCAGCGCTCGGTTCGAGTCCGGAGGGTGAATACGGCGGAGAACTCGTCATCACGAATCCATCCGACGAGGTGTCCACCGCTCTTGTCACGATCCTCACCACCGATCAAGCGCCAATGGCGCAGGTGTTCACCATCGAAGCTCGAACCCGCGAGGTCGTCGACATCGATGCGATGGTCAAGACCTCCTATGCATCTGCTTATGTCGAGATCGACAGTCCAGAAGCGAGCGTCGAGCAGCGAGCCATTCATCCCGCTGGCGTGGCCGTGTCTGCATGCGCGAACCAGACGTCGTCGGAGTGGTACTTCCCCGACGGATTCACGGCTTCTTCGTCGGATCTGCGCATCCTCGTATCGAATCCGTATCTGACACCGTCGATCGTGGATATTTCCGTCGCGACGCAAGACGGCCCTCGGTCGCCATCGAACCTGCAGGGTTTCGTCATCCCTGCGCGATCTCTGCGCGTTCTGAACATTGCCCAGGTGGGATTCCGGGATGAAAAGGTGGTCTCAGTCACCGTCCAGGCGAAGTCCGGGCGAGTCGTGGCTTCCAAGTATCAGCATTACTTGGGTACGGGTCGTCTCGGACACGTGATGGCTCTGGGAGCTCCATCTCTCTCGGACCAATGGTGGTTCGCAGACGGCGAGAAGGGCTCTGGCATCACAGAGAACTACATGATTCTCAATCCGACGAAGCAGTCGGTCACAGCAGACGTCGTGATTCTCGGTATCGATCCGGAAACGGCACCCTTGACACCCACGTCGGTCACGATTCCACCGGGTGAGGTCGTCATCTTCGACGTATCGACGATTGCTGGGCTGCCCGATGGACCGCATGGGGCTGTGATCACGAGTCGAACCGGGGACTCGATCGTTGTCGAGCGAGTGCTGACTCGTCCCGTCGAGGGCACGTTTGCAACGACATCCGTGATCGGCGCCCAACGTGGATTCCTGTCGGGTCGGTGGCGAGTTTCGGTGGGTCCGAATCTTGCGATCGAGTCGGCCCTCGTCGTGCTCAATACGTCGGGTGGGCCATCGACTGTCAGTGTCCTACTTCTCGGGCCGGGAGGTGAGGTCGCAGTCGAGGGCTTGACGGATCTCGAGTTGCCGGCGAACGGAATTCTGCGAATCGACATCACGGATCCCGACCTGGTGGGTCGTCCGCTCGAAGTCGAAAGTGAACAACCGATCCTCGTCGAACGTCGGTTGGAGCGAAACTCGTCACTGAGAGGACGCAGCGGTTCTCTCGCTCTTCCCGAGTGAACAGAACTCGAAGGTGCCGGCTGTGAACAACCTGATCATCGGACTCGCAATTGCTGTCGTGGTCGGTGTCGTGGCCATCGTGATGCGACGCCGACAGGTGTTGGACGCACCGACCCAACGGACCTACACCGTTCCGTCACAGATCGACCGGGCCGATTTCGGTGTGCCACCGGAGGAGTGGCTGATCGTGGTGTTCACCTCGACAACGTGTCCCGTCTGTGCCGACGTGTCAGCGAAGGCTTTGGCACTCGCGAGTCGTCACGTTGCGATACGAATCGCGGACTACTCGAATGATCGGGCAGTTCATGAGCGCTACTCGATCGATGCAGTGCCGGCTGTTGTCATCGCCGACTCATCCGGCGTGGTACGACACCACTTTCTCGGGCCGGTGACTGCCACCGACTTGTGGGCGGCAGTCGCTTCTGTCCGAGACGACCACGATCCACACGCAGGAGAGTGTTCCGGGGAATGATGGGAAGAGAGCAATTGGGTCGACCCGGCTATCGGGATCGACTCAGCCGACTTCCACGGTTGTCGTGGTTGTGCCGTCGAGACCCCGCTGGATCAACTCCGACACGGTTGCCCCATCGATCGTTTCCTTCTCGAGGAGAGCTTCGGCCACCAGGTCGAGCCCTGCACGGTGTTTGTTCAGGAGATCGGTTGCACGAACCTCTTGCTCACGAAGGATCTTGTTGATCTCCTCGTCGACGAGGCGCGCCGTGTCGTCGCTGTACTCCCGAGCACCGGTCATGAGATCCTCGCCGAGGAAGACCTGCTGTTGTGAGTGCCAGGCCATCGGTCCGACTCTCTCACTCATGCCCCACTCGCGCACCATGCGACGCGCGAGTCCAGTGACAACTTCGAGGTCGTTCGCTGCTCCGGTTGTCTGCTGCGAGAACACGATTTGCTCCGCGACGCGCCCGCCGAGGGCCATGCAGATCTTGTCCTGGATGTAGTCCTTGGAGAAGCTGTGACGCTCCTCGGGCAGCGTCTGCGTGACTCCGAGAGCCATGCCCCTGGGAAGGATCGTGACCTTGTGGAGAGCGTCCCCGTTCGGAAGTACCGCTGCGAGGATTGCGTGTCCACCTTCGTGATACGCCGTGACTCGCTTCTCCTCGGCAGACAGCACGAGTGATTCGCGGCTCGCGCCCATCATGATGCGGTCTCGCGCCGACTCGAAGTCGATTCGTTCGATCTGAGCGGCGCCACGACGAACTGCGAAGAGCGCCGCTTCATTCACGAGGTTGGCCAGATCGGCGCCGCTCATGCCCGGGGTTCCCTTGGCCATGGTCTCGAGATCCACGTCGGAGCCGAGCCGCTTGTCGCGGCTGTGGACCTTCAGGATCGCAATTCGCTCCTCACACTCGGGGAGCGGGACCACGATTTGGCGATCGAATCGACCAGGTCGAAGAAGAGCGGGGTCGAGGACGTCTGGCCTGTTCGTTGCAGCGAGAATGACGATGCCTTCCGACGTCTCGAAGCCGTCCATTTCCGACAACATCTGATTGAGCGTCTGTTCGCGTTCGTCGTGACCCCCACCGAGGCCAGCTCCGCGCTTGCGTCCGATCGAATCGATTTCGTCGATGAAGATGATCGCTCGACCCATCTTGCGAGCCTGCTGGAACAAATCGCGGACACGGCTCGCACCAACTCCGACGAACATCTCCATGAAGTCCGAACCTGTGACGGAAAGGAAGCCGACTCCGGCTTCACCTGCAACAGCTCGAGCAAACAATGTCTTGCCAGTTCCTGGAGGGCCGACGAGCAACATGCCCTTCGGGACCCGGGCGCCAATTTCTTTGAACTTCTCGGGCATCCGCAGGAAGTCGACGACCTCTCGAATTTCTGTCTTGACACCCTCGTAGCCCGCGATGTCGGCGAACGTCGTCGAGGGCCGGTCGGCGCTGTAGGCCTTGGCGCGACTTCTGCCGATCGACATCATCGTGCCCATCTGACCTGCAGCGCGGCGATTCATCCAGACGAGGAAGCCGATGATGAGGATGAACGGAAGAAGCAGCGGGATCAGGCTCACGAACCAGTTGGTTTGCGGAGTCGTGGGTTTGAAATCGACGCCTTTGGAACGAAGCAGTTCGCGGTCGCTCTCATTCGGGAAGCCCGGAGGGGCCGTCGTGGAGAACTTGCCGCCATCGGTGAAGGTTCCCGTGATCGTGAGGGTCGTGTTGTTCAGGTTGACTTCGTCGACCTTTCCATCTTCGACTTGGGAGACGAATTCTTCGAATCCCAACTTTTCTCGGTCTTCACCAGGAAGCAGCTGCGGTCCGAAAATCAGCAGGAGAACGATGGCGAGAAGAATCCACGGGGACCAGCGAGGCATGGCAGGTCGCCCACTGCCTGGCGTGCCCGTTCCCCGTTGTGGGGACTTGGCATCGAATTCGAGCGGAGCCTTCGGCATGCCGGGTTTCTTCGGTGAACGCCCGACTCGACGCCCGGTGTTCGCTCCGGGCGGAGGAGGCGGGGGAGGCGGAGTTGACTCACTCATGGCGCCATGCTACGAGCCAGATGCGAGGTCGTCGCATCGGCCGGTTGGTTCATCGGACACACGCCGGGCCGTCCGTCGGACGTATGTCTGCACGTCCGTCGGACTCATGTCTGCACGTCCCTCGGACGGACGTACAAAGCGGATATCCACCATCGGGAGTGCACTTTTCCGTACCTTTGCCTCGTGCGTTCTTGTACTCGCAGCGGTTGCCGAGAGACTGCAGAGGTGTCCCTCGAGTTCCAGTACTCCTCATCGACCATTTGGATCGATGACTTGGCCGATGAGCGTGAGCCGAACGTGTACGAACTGTGTGCCAAGCACTGGTCGCGTTTCGCTCCGCCGAGTGGCTGGAGTCTCGACGATCGGCGACGTGCAGAAGTGCTCCCCTTCGTTCACCGTCTGGCCGGCTGACGATTTCCGTGGTGTACACCAGACCAGCATCTCCGATCCGCTTCACTGTCGGGGTTGCGTTCGTCGCCTGGTTGCTCGCCTACGTCGCAGCGCTTCCTCTTCAGGCCGCTGCGAGCGCGATCACCGGATACTCCGGGGTCGATCCCGACACCTGGCCGATGTCGATGACGGTCCTGTCCGTGGTTCTCCTGTGGATTCCCTTCGTGGTTGCCCTCTCGGTGGTGAGTTCTCGATGGGGCAGTGGGCGATTCGGCGATGACTATCGAATTCGATTTCGTGTCATCGACCTCGTGGGAATCCCGATTGGCATTGCGTCTCAGTTGGTCCTGCTTCCATTGCTGTACGTTCCCTTGCGTTCGATCTGGCCCGAGACGTTTTCCTCCGAGGATGTGGAGCAACGGGCCCGAGACCTGTGGGACCGGGCCGATGGCATTTGGGTTGTCGCGCTCGTGATCATCGTCGTGATCGGAGCTCCGCTCATCGAAGAGATGGTGTATCGAGGGCTCATTCTCCAGTCGCTCCAAGGTCGCGTCAATGAGGTACTCGCTCTGATCGTGTCCTCGTTGTGGTTCGCAGCAATTCATCTTCAGCCGGTCGAACTTCCAGGACTTTTCGCATTCGCGCTCGTTCTCGGGGCGTGTTACCTCGCCACAGGACGTCTGGCGAGTCCGATCCTCGCCCATGCTGCGTTCAATGCGGTCGGGTTGATCCTCGCATCCCGTTAGAGCTTCGAAGCTCGAAATCGGCGCCTGTGCTCCACAGGTCGTCCGGGTGTCGAAATGAAGCCACTGGGCGGAGATGGCACACTAGGAGGATGCATTGCCGGCAGGATCGTCGAGAGTTGTAGCCATGAGTGACGTTCCGCAGGTCACTGAAGATTCGGCCCCTGACTTCGCTTCCGATGACACATCTGATTCAGAAGGCAATCGAGGTCTACGTTCGTTCAACCCGTTTCGCGGCTGGGAGCGAAAGCGCCTCGTTGTCTTCGTCGTTCGATGCCTGTTGATCGGGGTCAGCACATATATCGCCATTCAAGTCGTCCAGCCATCACTCGTTCTCACGAACACCACGCCGACCGGCGGAGACATGGGAGCACACGTCTGGGGTCCCGCGTATCTCCGAGATCACCTGTTGCCGTGGAAGCTGGCTGGTTGGTCGATGGACTGGTATTCGGGGCTCCCGGTGTACCGCTTCTACATGGTCCTGCCGGCGCTCTTCATTCTCGCTCTCGACGTTCTTCTGCCATACGCCATTGCGTTCAAGATCATTGCGGTTGCTGGAATCGTGACTCTTCCGCTGTGCTGTTGGTTGTTCGGCCGACTCGCTCGCTTCGCCTATCCGCTACCTGAGGTGTTCGCCGTCATCGGTCTCGTGTACATCTTCGATGAGAGTTACACGATTTACGGCGGGAATCTTGCCTCGACGATGGCAGGCGAGTTCTCATTTTCGATTTCGCTCTCATTTGCGATGTTGGCGTTCGGCCTGTTCGCAAACGGTCTTCAGACAGGACGAAGGCGTATTCCGGCGGCGATCTTCATGGCGCTTGCCGTTCTGTCACACGGAATCGTCGCCATCTACGTTGCCGTCGGACTCTTGATCATGGCGGCTTTCTTCATCGACCGAGTGCGCATGCGCTGGTTCGTGACGACTGTCGGACTCGGGTCATTGCTGTCAGCGTTCTGGATTCTTCCGTTTCTGCTCAACCACGCCTACATGACCGACATGAAATACAAGGGCGAGCCCGGTAACGGTTCGTTCACGTCGTACTGGGGAATGTTCTTCGCGTTGCCACCATTTTGGAACATGTTTCTTCTCGTGTTCGCGCTCATCGGATTCGCAGCGATGATCGTGAAGCGCAACAAGATCGGCATGTGGCTCGGCGCGACAGGCGTCGTGTTCACGATCTTCGTGTATCTGTTCAATGACAGCCTGCCCGTCATTGGACTGTTGTGGAATCCGCGCTTGTTGCCGATGCTGAACATGTGTCGGTACCTCTTGGCGGCGATTGGCGTCGTCGAGGCCGTATCCGCACTCGTTCGCCTTGCGCAATGGGAGAAGTTTCGGGGGCATGCGCTCGAACCGGGAGTTCCTGTCGAGGGCTCATGGATCTCACGCAAGTGGGAGTCGCAACAGTTCACCGCTCGGACTGCGACTGCAAGTGTTGGATTCGTTCTCGTGCTCATCGTGTTGGGCTTCCGATTCCAGACTCTTCCTTTCGGCTCTGTGGTCGACGAGGGCCAAGGAGCCGAGTATTCGTGGGGTCCGTTCGAGACGAAAGCCTCGAACCGAGGTTTCGTCGACGGCTGGGCGCGCTGGAACTTCTCCGGTTACGAAGGCAAGAGGGCTTACGGCGAGTACTTCGGCATCGTGCAGACGATGAAGTCGATCGGCGAGGAACGCGGATGTGGAAGAGCCCTCTGGGAGAACTTCGGCGGTAACGATCGCTACGGAACGACAATGGCGCTGATGCTTCTGCCATTTTGGACCGATGGCTGTATCGGCAGCAGCGAAGGTCTGTTCTTCGAGGCTTCGGGTACGACTCCGTACCATTTCCTCGCAGCGGGCGCGATGTCCAAGCAGAGCTCCAATCCGGTGCGCGAACTGAGGTACGTCAACAACGATGCATCAGAGGGAGTGCGGTATCTCCAGGAACTCGGCATCTCGTACTACATGGCCGTGACTCCTGAGGCTGTCGCCAAGGCCGAGAGCCTTGCGGAGTCGGATGGTTCGCTCACGTTGATCGAGACATCTGGTCCGTGGCACGTGTATGCCGTCGCAGGATCGGATGTGGTGGTTCCGCTGTCAGCGAATCCGGTCGTTGTCAACGAACGCGGGGGAGACCAGCGTGAGCGTTGGCTCGAGATCGGAACCAGTTGGCTGCAGAACGAAGACGAGTGGCTCGCGCTGCCGGCTGCAGATGGCCCTGATGAGTGGCAGCGAGTCGACGTCGAAGTCGATCTCACGCGTCGCAATGGCGAACCAGGTTCGGACTCTCGCAAGGTGGACATCGTGACCGCCGTCGATTCCGTGACGAATTCTGCATTCGAGCCTGCTGTCGTCTCCGATGTCGAGTTGTTGGACGAATCGGTGTCCTTCTCAGTGTCCGAGATCGGGAAACCAGTTCTTGTGCGAGTCAGCTACTTTCCGAACTGGAACGCCGAAGGTGCACAAGGTCCATATCGAGTTGCGCCGAACATGATGGTCGTCGTCCCAACGGACACCGAAGTACGACTCACTTTCGGTCCGAGCACGGTCGACAGGTTCGCCTATGTGTTGACGTTCATCGGAATCGTGACAACCGTGGTGATCTGGCGCCGCGAAAGAGTGAAAAGAACGCCACTGACTGCTGAATCGGCTCTCGAGGGCTCTGAAGAAACGAAACTCTGACAACTGGGTCCGATAACGACCTGTAGGGTTCTCGTTTGTCATGTCTGCGAGCCTCATTCTCGATCGGATCGTCAAGGCGTACGACATTCGGGGCACTGTGCCTGATCAACTCGATGAGAGGGTTGCGCACGCGCTCGGGGTGGGGTTCGCCATCTTCTGCGAATCCGAAGTGGTGATCGTCGCGCGCGACATGCGGCCGTCGGGCCCCGAACTCGTTGCCGCATTCGCCAAGGGCCTCATGGAGAGTGGCGTCGACGTCATCGATATCGGTCTTGCATCGACGGACCTGTTGTACTTCGCATCCGGCAAGCTCGACGCCCCAGGAGCCATGTTCACGGCTTCGCACAATCCAGCTCAATACAACGGTGTGAAACTCTGTCTCTCTGGAGCGCGTCCAGTAGGGGTCGAAACTGGACTCGCCCGAGTCCGAGCGCTCGCTGAGGAAGTTCTCGACGGTCAACGACACCCCACTGCACATCGAGTGGGACGGATGACCGAGCGGGATCTTCTTTCCTCCTTCGTCGACCATGTCGTGAGTTTCATCGATCCGGCGGAGATGCGTCCGATGCGAGTCGTGGCGGATACTGCCAACGGAATGGGCGGCTTGGTCGTTCCAGCGGTCTTCGAAAGATTGCCTCGTCTCGAACTCGAGGTGATGTACGGCGATCTCGACGGCACTTTCCCGAATCATCCCGCCGATCCTTTGCAGCCAGCGAATCAGCGAGATCTCCAAGCCCGTGTCATCGCTGGCGGGTTCGACATCGGACTGGCATTCGATGGTGACGCCGATCGAGTCTTCGTTGTCGACGAACTCGGCCGCGGACTGTCCGGCTCGACAACGACGGCGATTCTGGCAGCGTCGATCCTTCGTAAGCATCCGGGGTCATCGATCCTGCACAATTTGATCTGCAGCCGTGCGGTACCCGAAATCATTTCCGAGAAGGGAGGAGTGCCGATACGGACCAAAGTCGGTCACTCGTTCATCAAACAACTCATGGCTGAGACCGGGGCGGTCTTCGGTGGCGAACATTCCGCTCACTACTACTTCAAGGACAACTTCCGTGCCGATAGCGGACTCATCGCTGTGATGATGATGCTCGAAGAAATGAGTCGAACGGGTCAACCGTTGTCCGAACTTCGCCAGTCCTACGAACGGTATTCCTCGAGTGGAGAGATCAACACGCAGGTCGTCGACACGCAAGCCGTCATCGATTTCGTGGCGGAGCGATACGGTCAGTTCGAGCAGGATCGTCTCGATGGGCTCACTGTGGATTGTGGCTCTTGGTGGTTCAACCTGCGTCCGTCGAACACCGAGCCATTGTTGAGATTGAATCTCGAGGCTGCGACCCGCGACCAGTGTGATGAGCGCGTTGCTGAAGTCCTCGCTCTCGTCACATCTGCATGAGAACTTCACGAAAGAAAGGTGAATGATGTCGATCGACCCGCAATTGATTCACGTTCTCGTCTGTCCTGAGGACAAGGGAGAGCTCCATCTGATCGAGGCTGAGAACTGTCTGTACAACCCTCGTCTTCACCGGAAGTACGCAATTCGTGATGGCATTCCGATCATGCTCGTGGACGAAGCTCAGTCGGTGGATGACGCCGAGCACAAGCGCCTCATGTCGATTGTCGAGGCAGGCGGGAGCATCGTCAGCGGGAGCTGACCAGACACGCGTCAGCGGGGGCTGACCAGACACGCGTCAGCGGGAGCTGACCAGACAAGCGTCAGCAGTCGCAGACCAGACACGCAGCGCCGTCTACACTCGTCTCGGGCTGATCGAGTGGAGCCAGCAGGTCCCGGCCCAGCAGAGCAACGCCGTTGCGATTCAGTCCGACCCTCTAGGTTCACGATGTGGGTCGAATGGCGCTGTCCTTTGCTGCTCACCTCGTCGCCATTTCTCAAGGAGTCACCATGTCCTCTTCATCAACCGCACAGCGCAGAGATTTCCGAGTCGCTGATCTCTCACTCGCTCCATTTGGACGAAAGGAGATCCATCTCGCAGAGCACGAAATGCCCGGTCTTCGTGCATTGAGGAAGGAGTACGGGCCATCGAAGCCCCTCGCCGGAGCACGTATCTCGGGATCTCTCCACATGACGGTTCAGACTGCGGTTCTCATCGAGACTCTTGTCGAGCTCGGAGCCGAGGTCCGATGGGCATCGTGCAACATTTTCTCGACCCAGGATCATGCCGCGGCAGCAGTTGCGGTGGGACCGAATGGAACGGTCGAGAATCCGTCGGGTGTGCCGGTCTTCGCTTGGAAGGGTGAGACGCTCGAGGAGTACTGGTGGTGCACCGAGCAGATGATGACGTGGCCCGATGGTGACGGACCGAACATGATTCTCGACGACGGAGGCGACGCCACACTTCTCCTGCACAAGGGTGTCGAGTACGAGAAGTCGGGCGACGTTCCTGATCCGACGACGGCATCGAATGCTGAATTGGCGATCGTGCTCGGACTCCTGCAGCGCGGTCTCAAGCAGGATCCGACCAAATGGACGCGTATGGCGAGGGGAATCAAGGGCGTTACCGAAGAGACGACGACGGGCGTCATGCGGCTCTACAAGATGGCTGAGCGCAACGAACTGCTCTTCCCAGCGATCAACGTCAATGACTCGGTCACCAAGTCCAAGTTCGACAATCTCTATGGGTGCCGCCACTCATTGGTCGATGCAATCTGCCGTGCCACCGATGTGATGATTGCTGGCAAGGTTGCCGTTGTGTGCGGATACGGCGACGTCGGCAAGGGTTGTGCTCAGTCATTGCGCGGTCAAGGTGCTCGTGTGATCGTGACCGAAGTCGACCCGATCAACGCTCTCCAAGCTGCGATGGAGGGCTACCAGGTGACGACGATGGAAGATGTGGTCGGGGAAGCCGACATCTTCGTGTCGGCAACCGGAAATGATCACATCATCACTGTCGAGCACATGGCGCGAATGAAGCACAACGCAATCGTGTGCAA
Source organism: Actinomycetota bacterium (assembly GCA_046093905.1). Taxonomy (GTDB): domain Bacteria; phylum Actinomycetota; class Acidimicrobiia; order Acidimicrobiales; family Ilumatobacteraceae; genus Casp-actino8. The sequence goes on along the minus strand of JBJTGN010000086.1, from coordinate 2,767 downwards.
TATCGGACACTTCGACTCGGAGATCGACATGGCCGGGCTTGCTCGAAGCGGCGCATCACGTGACGAATTGAAGCCGGGAACAGATCTCTGGACTTTCCAGGATGGACATGCGGTGATCGTTCTGGCCGAGGGACGCCTCGTGAACCTCGGCTGCGCGACAGGTCATCCGAGTTTTGTGATGAGTTGCTCGTTCTCGAACCAGGTCATTGCCCAGATCGAATTGTTCAGCAACACCGCGTCGTATCCAATCGGCGTGTACGTCCTTCCCAAGCGCCTCGACGAAAAGGTTGCCTCGTTGCACCTCGAAGCTCTCGGTGTGAAGCTCACGAAGTTGACCGACGAGCATGCCGAGTATCTCGGAATTGATCCGATGGGACCCTTCAAGTCGGAACGATATCGATACTGATGTCGTCGTGGTCCAGGTCGTCCCGATACACGCCGACTCGCTTCGTCGAAAGACTCGTGCGGTGTGTGGTCGGTCTCGGTCTCTTCGGGTTCGGTATCACGTTGTTCATTCGCTCTGGACTTGGTCTCCCTCCGTGGGACGTCTTCCATCTCGGCCTCGCGGATGTTCTTGGCCTGTCGATCGGTGTGGTGATCATTGGGGTTGGGGTGCTGATCCTCCTCCTTTGGATTCCACTTCGCCAGCGGCCCGGTCTCGGAACCATTCTCAACGCACTCGAGATCGGACTCGTGGTCGATCTGACGAAGCCCTTGATCGGTGAGCCGGACATGGTCGTGCTTCGCGTCTTGATGGTCGCCGCAGGTTTGCTGGTGGTGGGAATCGCGTCTGCGCTGTACATCGGGGCGGGCCTCGGATCAGGACCTCGAGACGGATTGATGCTGGGTATTTCGAAGCAGCGAATCGGATCGAGGTCGATCAGTATCCGAGTTGCCCGAACCGCGATCGAGATGACTGTTCTTGTTGCGGGCGTCCTGCTCGGCGGAACAGTCGGGTTGGGAACTGTCGCATTCGTGTTGGGAATCGGACCGCTCGTGCAGTTGTTCCTGCCGCGGTTCGAGACGCGACTTGCGAGTGAGCATCGAGCCGCTGAACTCACGTGAGTTTCAAGTCGGGGTGATCGTCCTCGAACGTACCCAGGATCCCGCCTTCGATCCCACATCCGGCCATGGATGGTGAACAGGCTGAAATTCCGATCATTGCCGTCGGGCGATACGAAGGGGAACTTCGACAGCTGGTGACGCAGTGGAAGTTTCGTCGTCGGACGCTTCTGACACGACGCCTTGCGAACATAATCGTCGACGAGTTGGCGGATCGAGTGAAGTCGGCGAATGTCGACGTCGTGACATGGGCTCCGACGTCGGATCGTCGGCGCCGAACGCGCGGATACGACCAAGCTGAACTGCTCGCCACTTCGGTCGCCAGACAGTTGCGAGTTCCGAGTCGACGACTTTTGCGCCGAAATGGCGAAGGAGCACAAACCGGTCGAAATCGACTCGAGCGACTCGTCGACGGGCCGAGCTTTCGCGTCCGGCCCGTCCGGGAGCCGATGCGCATTCTCGTTGTCGACGATGTTGTGACGACGGGCAGCACGTTGCGGTCAGCGGGAAAGGCCCTGTTGGCAGCAGGGCACCGAGAAGTGACTCTGGTTGCCCTTGGCTCGACTCCGCTCGCTGTTGTCGGATCAAGAGTTGATCCGGAGATCCAACCCTCCCGAAAGGAGAGGGATTCAGCTGATTTCGGGGCTCGATGCAGTTGTGAGCGACCCTCGGGCTTCTGAGTGCCCGGGTAGCATGGCTCCTCGCATGAGCATTCTCGATCGCATTCTGAGGGCCGGTGAAGGCAAGAAGTTGAAGGCCCTTCAAGGTCTCGTTCCCGATATCAACGCCCAGGAGTCCGCGATCGCCGCCCTCTCCGATGATGCGCTGAGAGCAAAGACGGCAGAGTTTCGTCAGCGGTTCGAAAGGGGCGAAACCCTCGACGACTTGTTGATCGAAGCATTCGCCGTCATTCGTGAAGCCTCGGGCCGTGTAATCGGCCAGCGCCATTACGACGTTCAGTTGATGGGAGGAGCGGCACTTCACTTTGGTTGGGTCGCTGAAATGAAGACGGGTGAAGGAAAGACCCTTGTCTCCACGTTGCCGGCCTATTTGAACGGCATTTCGGGTCACGGAGTGCACCTGGTCACGGTCAACGATTACTTGGCGCGCCGAGACTCCGAGTGGATGGGACGAATCCATCGCTGGATGGGACTCGATGTCGGTCTCGTGATTCCCGGCTACCACGAAGCTCCCGAGTTGAAGCGTCGTGACTACGCAGCTGACATCACGTACGGGACGAACAACGAATTCGGATTCGACTACCTGCGAGACAACATGGCGGGTTCGAAGGCAAACAAAGTCCAACGCGGTCACGCATTTGCGATCGTCGACGAAGTCGACTCGATTCTCATCGACGAAGCACGAACCCCGCTGATCATTTCTGGCCGTGTCGGTGACGCAGCCAATCTCTACTACCGATTCGCGTCGATCGTGCGAGCGCTCAAACGTGATGAGCACTATGACGTCGAGGAAGACAAGCGAGTCGTGATGCCGACCGAGAAAGGTATCGAGGCTGTCGAGGCCGAGCTCGGAGTGGAAAACCTGTACGACGAGGTTCAGCGAAATCTCGTCCATCAGCTGCAAGTGGCTCTGAAGGCCAAAGAGTTGTACAAGAGGGACAAGGACTACATCGTCCAGGGCGGCGAAGTGAAGATCGTCGACGAGTTCACAGGTCGAATTCTCGAGGGACGTCGGTGGAGCGAAG
>JBJTGN010000085.1:0-2554 GCA_046093905.1 Actinomycetota bacterium | reverse complement strand
CGCCAAGGGAACGTTCTACATTCACTTCCAAGACCGCAGTGATCTTCTGGTCGAGATGCACCGGCGATTTCACGACGATCTTTTCGCCGCAATCGCGAAAGCCGCCGAGGCAGAGTTCGATGGGTCCTCTCGTGCTCGACTGCGGATCATTGCCTTTCTCGACGGTTGTCGTCAGCAAACGGGGGTCAGATCAATGTTGTTCCAAGCCCGACACGAACCTGTGATCGCGGAACTGGCACGTCAACGGAACGACCAGGCAGCACAAACCATTGCCCGCGACATCGAAACGGCAACTTCAACATCGCTTGAGACAGCCCGCCTACTTGTCGCTGCGACGATCGAAGTCGCAGTCCAAGAACTCACATCACGCAAGCGACTCCCACGATTACGTAGTGCACTGCTCGACATGGTGCCCGACTGACACCATGTTCGTCACCCACGCTTCAGGTCGGTGACGACTCCACCGCTCGCCTCCACCAACTTGTGCGGCTCAATCCCGAACACGTCATTCCAAGTTCCCGCGGCCGCCCACACCTCGTCGCACTGCAACAGATCCGGGTCGATGAACTCCCGCAGGTGGGTCTTGTGACCAAAGGGGGGCACGCCACCCTTCATTTATCAAACCCTTAGCGACGAAAACTCTGTGATCTTCACTTTCGCCATTTATAGTGTCGTTTGATCTCAGCAACCTCGACTCCAAAACTCTGATAGAAGTGTGTTTTCCCGAGTTCCTGCGCCTCGGCGTGCTCAGTATTCTGATGCCACCGTGTCACCGAGTCCTCTGAATCAAAGTAAGACACAGTCACTCCTTCCCCAGTTTCTTTATCTCGGAAACTGAAATGGGACTGATAGCCCGGATCGCAAGCGACCAACTGCTCCATCTTCTCGGACCACTCCGAGTACAAGTCAGAATGTTCTATTGATCTTGTCGACCGAAAGATGACGACATACATGACGAGAGTTTACTGACGAAGGTCAGCCACGCTTCAGGTCGGTGACCACTCCGCCGCTGGCTTCCACCAACTTGTGAGGCTCGATCCCGAACACGTCGTTCCATGTGCCCGCGGCGGCCCACACCTCGTCGTACTGCAATAGATCCGGATCGATGAACACGCGCAGATGCGTCTTGTGACCAAAGGGGGGCACGCCACCGATCGGAAACCCGGTTGCTTCTCGTACAGCATCAGCGTCGACGCGTGCGCACTTCAGACCACCGGCGGCAAGCGCCAACTTTTTCTCGTCCAGTTGATTTGCTCCGCTGACGTAAGCAAGCACAACCTCGCCATCGACAGCAAAGATCAAACTCTTGACGATCTGACCGACGTCTACTCCAATCGCAGCAGCTGCATCGAGAGCCGTCTTCGTACCATCGGGAAACCGCCTCGGCTCGATGTCCAGACCGAGAGACTTGGCGGCCTCGACCACTTTCGTGACATTGGGGTGAAGTTGATCGCTCACGAAGACGACACAGTAGTTGGACCGCTCGAACTGAGACCAATGGCGCCGAAAAGCGAAAAACCAGCGGCAACGATGTAACTCGTCCGATAGCCACCAGCTGCGTCCCTCAACCAACCGAGAAGCAAAGGTCCGCCCGCGGTGCCGAAGGTCGTATAGAGCTGCGTGCGCGAGAAGATTCGCGGGTAGTCGCGAACCCCGAATCGCTCCGATATCAGCAGCGGTTGCATCATCAGAATTGTTCCAATCGTGGCACCGAGAGCGATGATGCCCACGAATGCCACGAACGCCGTCTCGGCACATGCCAGAACGAGCATTCCAAGTGACTGCATCTCCGCAGGCACGAATGCGAGCAGAGAACCATGACGTAGCCAATTGTGACGGCCACGAAAAATCGTGTGATCACCGCTTCGGAATACGGGGTTCCGTGCACGGTCGGCGCTGGAGCTCCCGACGTGACTCGCACTCCATCGGGATGCCAGCCAAGTCGAGCCGGATCCGGTTTCAACCACAGCAACGTCAGCGGCACAACACCGACAAGTCACAGCACCGCCAACCAGGGTGCCGCACCCGACAGTCCGCGATCATCGAGCAGCCACTTCGCCAATGGAGTGAGGATGATGCCACCCGCAGACAGGCCCGTCGATGCGATCGAGAGTGCAACTGCCCTTCGTGTTTGAAACCAGCGAGTCATGATCGTCGATGCGGTCACGAGTCCAGCTGCCGACCAGCCGATTGCGTACACGACATAGACGACGTACAGCTGCCACTTCTGCGTGATCTGACCGAACATCGACAACGACACGGCGCCAATCACTGCGCCGACACACACGACGATGCGCGCATCCACGCGCTCGATCAGCTGTGCAACGAAGACGCCAGCAATACCGCTGACCAGGAAGAACACGGTCGTCGCAAGAGAAACAGATGAGACTTGCCAATCAAGTTCTCGACTGAATGTATTCAGGTACACCGCAAGACCGTAGAAGCCGATACCTGCAGACGTCGTCAGGAGAACGAAACAAGCGGCCACGACTTTCCAGCCAAGAAACGCTGACGATTCGGTCGACTCCCCGGTCATGGCTCGCCTTCGCTCCCG
>JBJTGN010000084.1:0-2965 GCA_046093905.1 Actinomycetota bacterium | reverse complement strand
TGCGGTTCAGCGGCCTGGTTGTGAAGGTGGTGAAGCCGGCCGGTGTGGTGCTGCTCGCCAGGGTGGCCGGCATGATCCTGGCCGCAGTCGCAGTGCAGATGATTGCCGACTCAGTGACTGCCTTCGTGCGCGTGGGTTGAGACCTTCGCGGCGGCTGCGAGGTGCCGGGCTCTCCGCAGCCGTCTGTGGCCCACGGTTCGGGCAAAGGGTCTCGTGGTGCAACCTGTCGGAAATCAAGGGTCTTGAGCGCATGGGCTTACATTTTCAGCCTGGTACACCACCACAGCATGATGAAAGCCGCCAGGTGCCAGGCCACGTGTGGTTTGAGTCCGTCGAGGTGCCGACCTCCTGACGGCAGAAGCAAGACCTGCCTGCGTGTATTCTCTTGCCGGAGTTGCCAGTGACACAGGGGGAAACATGTCCGATCCATTTACTTATCCAGCACCGCCGACACCGCCCGCAGGTGGCCAGAAAGAAAAGATTGCAGCTGGATTGCTTGCGATTTTCCTCGGCGCTCTCGGTATTCACAAGTTTTATCTGGGCGGAAAGCAGCAGCGGAATTCAGGAATTGTGATGCTCCTGGTGACAGTCATCGGGGCCTGCTTGTTCTTTATCGGACCAATCGTGATGGGAATCATCGCCCTCATCGAGGGGATTGTCTATCTGACCAAGGATGATGCCGCCTTCCAGGCCGAGTACGGAATCGGTGACAAGGCCTGGTTCTAGTCCCGTCATTGCAGCCGGGCTAATCCTCTCGGCCAGTCTCGGCGCAGGCCGCTACGCGATGTGGCTGGACGGGCAGCCGACACTCTGCCCGCTGTCAAGATGGACCGGTTCGCCATGTCCCCTGTGCGGCGGCACCCGGGCGGCTCTCTATTTGGTCTCCGGACAACCATTCGAGGCATTCCAGAGGAACCCTGCAGTTGCCATCAGTCTCGCAATTGCAGCCCTCGTGACCGCGCGTCACATAGTCAGGCAATCGACCGGTCCGACCCCGTCATCGTGAGGAAGGCGTCCTTGCCGACCACGGACAAGAAGACGCTCGCGCGGCTCGCACCGACGTAGGCAAGGGTCGGGTCGGGCTCGTCATCGAGATCTACGAGAATGATTGCGAGACGCTCGAGGCCCTTCGTGCGGTGCACGGTCTCGCAGATGATGGTGTCCTCGTCGCGGTCTCGCCACTGCGTCAATGCCCGGTCATCTGCAAGACCCTCGGTGATTGCATCGCGGGTCGCCCGGTGCGGAACAAGCACGGCAATTTCGTTCAGCGGGATCCCCAGTTCGTCCACTGCATAGGTGATGCTCTTCCTGACGGCCTTGATGCACTCTCGCATTCCTGCCGCGCGGTGATACTGCACTGGTGGTCCGGGCGCCACACTTTGTGGCAGGGGCGCCCCGCCCAGTCTCCTCACAACCTCACCGATGTGCCCCGAGTTGCGGACGTTGTGGGTGAGTTCGAGCGTGGTGACACCGGTAGGCGGAAGCCAGTCAGTGAAATAGATGGTTTGCTTGCTGTCAGCCATCATGTAGAGACGGCCGTGCTCTCGGTCATGCATCAGCCTCTCAATGATCCCCAGCCATGCTGGCCTGAAGTCCTGGGCCTCGTCGATGATCACAGTGTCAAAACGCCACGGAATGCTCTCGATGTTCTCCAGAAAGACGGCGGGGAGATCCTCGTTCCAGTACTTCTGGACGGTTGTCTCGTCAGAGCCGTCTGGTGGCACAGCGGGTGCGGCTTCACCGAGCAACCGTCGGAGAATTGCGTGGAAGTTGCCGACCATGTGGGGGACAGCGAGTGTGGAGTCGAGGCTGCCCACGATTTCTTCCACCCGGTCTCTCGTGGTGCCGGCGAGTGGTGCGTTGAAACACACGTACAACGTCGACTCTCCCCTCAGCAGGGCTCGTCTGAACCACCGCAGTGCAACGAACGTCTTCCCCGTCCCGGCAGAACCGCGGAGATAGACGCGCTTGTTCTCATCCAGGCCGATAACAGGGCCGAGGCGGTCGGAAGAGGTCTGCAGGATCCGGGTCGTGACTCCTTCCGCCCTGCGTCCGTCAACGGACAACTGGTCAATGTCCGGCCTGAGAGCCTTCACGAGATTGTGGAGTTCTGAGGAGTCAACTGAACGGTCCTTGGCCATCGCATCCAGGGCGGCTGCCGGGTGATCAAGTTCCAGCTTCGTGAACACCATCTCCCGTGGGCAGTCGGGGCCGGCGCCCTCAGCAGGGAAGTCGAGGAGGTCAGGAAGCGCGACTACTTTCTCAAGATGGAGCCTGCCCGCATCGACCTTTGCGCTCTTCAGCCGCCTGAGGAGAGCATGCTTTGCGTCGTTGACCTGGGCGGCAGGGTTCTTGATGGGGACTCCGTTGCTTCTCCATGTTCCCTCATCCAGGGTGATGACGCCTCCCTTCACTTCGACGAGGAAGACCCCTCTGTCTTGGTTGACGAGGACGATGTCAATCTCCCTGTCACTTCCCTTCACGGTGATCGGGACCGAGGGGATCACGATCCAGCTCTCGTCCAGGTTCTGGAGGAACTTGCGGACGCACTTCTTCTCAGATTGCTCGAGTGCATCAACCTCGAAATTGGAGGGAAGCAACTGGGCCATGCCGGCGAGGGTACTGAATCGTGACACCTCTCGGACGGCCACGCCCTGGACCCAGGTCCGTAAGATGCCCGTATGTTCCTGGTGTCCATCTTCGTGCTGGCACCGGTTCTCCTGCTCGCGGCGGGTCGTGAACTGCCCCCCGAGGTTCTCGACCAGATCGACAGACTGGTCCCGCTGGACACGACCATCGGCCAGGGACAGCTGGCTGCCTCGTTTGCGGCAGGGCTGGCCGTCGCCGGCACCCCACTGCATGTCGTTGTCAGGTATCTCTCCACTGTGGTGCACGAGCTGGGCCACGCATTCACGGCGGGGTTGCTGGGTGGTCGACCGAAGAACATCACAATCTCGCTCGACGC
>JBJTGN010000083.1:0-3670 GCA_046093905.1 Actinomycetota bacterium | reverse complement strand
TCACCTTGCCGCGAAAGAACACCATGGCGTCGGTGACGTCGACTTCATGGAACAGATCGACGACCCTGCCCATGACGAACCAGTGGTCCCCTGCATCCGAAACCGTCTCGACAGTGCAGTCGATCCACCCGATCACACCGGGAAGGATCGGCGAACCCGAGGGAGACTTCGACCACTCGACTCCGACGAACTTGTTGTCGTCTCCGGTTGCAGGCTCCTTGGCGAATCTCCAACACAGTTCGTCTTGTCCCGCACCGAGGATGTTGACGCAGAACGCGCCCGACTCCGCGATCGCCGGCCAACTTCGTGAACTCTTGCCGGGAAGAAATCCAACGAGCGGTGGATCGAGCGATACCGACACGAAAGACCCGATCGTGATGCCATGTGGCAAGCCTTTGGCGTCGGTGCCGGTGACGACTGTGACGCCGGTTGGAAAGTGGCCGAGCACGTCTCGAAAGCGGCGCGGATCAACGGGAACGCTCATGTCGTCACAATACGCTCTCGGTCCGAACGAGGCGGATTCTGCGGACTAGGCCTGCAGCGGCAGAGCGATCGTCTGGTTCTCGACTGCAGCAATGACCTCGACGCCGACATCAGAACCTTTGAGCCGAGCCATTTCCGAAATCGCGTCCAGCTCGGCGTCGCTGCGAGTCGGATCGTGATGGAACAAGGCGAGTGTCTTGGCCCCACATTCTTCGGCCACCCACAACGCATAGTCGATAGTGCAATGACCCCAGTTCGACTTCTTGGCAAATTCGTCAGGTGTGTATTGAGAGTCGTGAATCAAGAGATCCACTCCTTCGCACAATTCCCGAGCACCTTGTGTCAATGAGTGAGTTCCATCGACGGGCATCTGGTGATCGGACAGATACGCGACGCTGACACCGCCGACACTGACTCTGAACCCGAGAGTGTTCCCGATGTGTGGCACCAGTCGACTGCGAATTTCGAGAGAGCCGATCATGAAGTCGTCGTTCGCTACGTCGTGGAACGTGAAGGAGCCAGGAAGGTCGGTGAGACTGACCGGAAACATCGGGGGCTTGATAATCGTTTCGAACACTTCACGAACGGACCGACCATCTTCTTGAATCGGACCGTAGATGTCGAAGTGTGAGTCGGGTCGCAATGTCGGGACGAAGAACGGCAACCCTTGCACATGATCCCAGTGCATGTGAGTGAGCAGACATGTGCCGCGGAACGGACCCGATTCGGGCACCTTCGATCCGCAGTACCGAAGTCCAGTCCCGAGATCGAAGACGAGAGGAGGTTCGCCGGGGACCTCGAGTCCGACACAGGACGTGTTTCCCCCGTATCGACGCGTGTCATCGCCGTGGCATGGCGTCGAACCGCGCACACCGAAGAACGTGACATGGAGTTCCGGATTTCCCCCGATGCCCTGACGCTAAATCCTTTTGCACGAGAAACGGAAGAGGAGCGCCCCGTGACCTTCGTCGCATCCGAATCGGCAGGTCGTCGAGGTCACGGCTACGTTTTCGCTATGAGCTCACCGGGCATTTCGCAATGAGTACTTCGACGCCACAGGCACTGGAATCGGCAACAGCCACGATTGGCGGCCTCCAGATCTCGTTTCTCTCAGCAGGCCTCGACAACGATGGCCCGATCGCCCTGTGTCTGCACGGTTTTCCCGACTCGGCACACACCTGGCGACACCTTCTACCCCGTCTGGCGGCCGAGGGATACCGAGCCGTCGCACCCTTTCTCAGGGGATACGCACCGACGGCTGTGCCCTCCGATGGACGACTCCAGACGGCGGCCTCGGCTCTCGACGCCATCGGACTCGTCGAGCATCTGAACATCGGTGATCGACGGCCAGTGATCATCTGCCACGACTGGGGAGCGGTGATCACGCACATCGCGGCCTCCCACCGTCCCGATCTCTGGTCGAAAGTCGTGACCATGGCGGTGCCTCCTGGCTCCGCAGTGGGGACTGCGTTCGTCACGAATCTCGAACAGGTCAAACGCAGTTGGTACATGTTCTTCTTCCAACACCCGTTCTCCGACTTCGTCGTCGGCGCAAACGATCTTGCGTACATCGACATGCTCTGGGCAGATTGGTCCCCCGGATACGACGCGACCGAGGATCTCGCCCTCCTGAAGCCGAGCCTGCGCAGTCCCGAAAATCTTCAAGCAGCGCTCGGCTACTACCGCGCCACCCTCGGCACTGGATTCAACGATCCCGAACTGCAATCGATGCAGGACCTGAGCAGCGTCATTCCTTCCCAGCCGCTCCTCTATCTCCATGGTCGAAGCGACGGGTGCATGGGAATCGAGGTGGCTGAATTCGCTCAGCAGGAATTCCCGGCGAATGCACGAGCCGAATTCGTCGACGGAGCGGGCCATTTCCTCCATCTCGAACGCCCGGACATCGTCAACAGATCAATCATCGATTTCCTCGGACAACCGTGACAGGAATTCGGCGATGAGGGAACGAATCGAAGCACCACAACTTGCCGACGGATTGACCGTCGTCGTGAAGAAGGACTGCGAAACCTGCAAGATGGTGGTTCCTGTTCTCGAACAACTTCGGTCGACAGTCGGACTGACCATCGTCGTCCAAGACGATCCAGCTTTCCCTGATGGCTTGAACGCGAATCATGATGGCGAGCTGGCGTTCAGTTGGTTCCACGACATCGAGACCGTTCCGACGTTGATTCTCACTGCTGAAGGCAAAGAGGTCGAGCGCACGGTTGGCTGGAACAAGTCGTCGTGGGAGTCTCTCAGCGGGGTTTCAGAACTTGGACCAGATCTTCCTGATTTCCGCCCCGGTTGTGGAAGTCTGAGCGTCGATCCCGACAACGTGGATCGGCTCAGAGCCCAGTTCTCAGGAGTCGGTCTGTTCGCTCGTCGCGTCGAGGTGGCCTCAGCAGAGGACGAGTTCGAGGCGATGTTCGATCGAGGTTGGACAGATGGACTCCCCGTCGTCCCACCAACCGAATCTCGCGTCCTGCGAATGCTGACAGGGACAACGCGTGCACCAGATGACGTCGTGGCTGTCGTTCCACCGGATCTCGTCGAGGTGACGGTCGAAAAGATCGCCATCAACGCCGTCATGGCCGGATGCAAACCTGAATACCTGCCGTGGGTCATCGCTGGGGTGGAGGCTGTCTGCAACGACACCTTCAATATTCACGGCGTTCTCGCGACGACGATGCCCGTCGGACCCGTCATCGTCTGCAATGGTCCAGGCACACGTGCAATTGGCATGAACAGCGGCATGAACGTCTTCGGTCAAGGCAACAGAGCCAACATGACGATCGGGCGAGCGATTCAGTTGGTGATCCGAAATGTCGGAGGGGGCCGGCCGCGAGAGCTCGACCGGGCAACCCCTGCACACCCGGGAAAGATCTCGGTCGGCTTCGCCGAGGACGAGAGCGGTTCACCGTGGACAAGCCTTGCGGTCAGCCGCGGCGTGAACCCCGACGTCGATGCCATCACAGTCTTTCCCGGTGAGGGTCCTCGTTGCGTGGTCGATCAGCTCGCTCGCGACCCCGCTGACCTCGTCACCACCTTTGCCGCATGCCTGCGCACCCTCCACAATCCCAAATCGATTCTCGCCTTCGACGCCATCTTGGTCGTAGGACCCGAACACGCTCGTGTCTTTGCCGAGGCCGGATGGGATCGCGATCGAGTGCTCGCGGAGATCCATGCG
>JBJTGN010000082.1:0-3303 GCA_046093905.1 Actinomycetota bacterium | reverse complement strand
TTGATGATCGGTTGAGCCGATGGTTCCAACAGAATGCACCCGGCGAGGGCGGGTCGTGCCATAGTCGATGGCATGGCGGACATCCAGACCCCTCCCACCGAAGACCCGCGTCCGGACAGTCTGACAAGAGCTGAATCCTTGGTCGTTGTGTTCACCGGTCCGGGTAAAGGTAAGACCTCTGCTGCCATGGGAACGGTGTTGCGGGCAGTCGGTCACGGCAAGTCGGTGACCGTTCTTCAATTCGTGAAGTCCGGTGAGTGGAAGACTGGAGAGCAGCTCGGGTGCGAAAAGCTCGGCGTCCCGTTCGAACCACTCGGATCGGGTTTCACCTGGGATTCGGAGAACATCGAACACGATGCTGGTCTCGCTCGACAGGCGTGGGAGCGGGCGGAGAGGGTCATTGGCTCCAGTGAATTCGATGTCGTCGTTCTCGATGAACTCACGTACTTGTGCACGTGGAAGTGGATCGACACCGATCGCGTGGTCGATGCCATCACCAACAGACCCAAGCACGTGAATGTGATCATCACAGGCCGAGACGCACCAGATGCCCTCATTGCCTGTGCTGACACGGCATCGAGGATCGAGAGTGTTCACCACGCCTACGATCGGGGTGTGGGCGCTCTGCGAGGAATCGATTACTGATGGCCCGTTCACGTGACACGAAAGACCAACTCCCTGCTCGACGAGTTCTGATTCTGGGTGGCGCGCGCAGCGGTAAGAGCTCGTTCGCTGAAGCCTTGGCCGCGAGATCCGAGACTGCAGTCACGATGATTGCCACAGCCGAAGCATTCGACGATGAAATGTGGACGCGTATCGTCGCTCACCGACGTTCTCGACCGACCGAGTGGACGACGATCGAATCACCGCTTCGACTGGCACAGGCATTGGCCCGCGTTCCGAGCGCCGACACTGCAGTCATCGACTGCATCACCGTGTGGATGGGCAACATGTTCCATCACGGATCGTCAGAGGCGGATGTTCATGCAGAGGTCGAGCGCTTCATCACCACGATGTCGCAACGTCGTGGATCGACCTACATCGTCTCCAACGAAGTTGGTCTTGGCATCGTGCCTGCTGATGAGATGACCCGCGCCTATCGAGATGTATTGGGTCGAGTGAATTCACGTCTTGCGGCAAGCGTCGATCGAGCTGTCTTCATGGTCGCGGGACGCGCCCTGGAACTGCGCGATGTCGAGGACGTTGTGTGATTCGACGCAATCCGCTCTCTCGAGCTCGACATCACATCACAGTCACGATCGGATTTCTCACGCGTATCCCGGTGCGGCACGCTCCTGATGTGCACATGGGGCGTGTGGCATCCCTCTTTCCAGTGATCGGACTCCTCATTGGTGCCATCACAGCGGGAGTGTTCGCGCTGGCAGCCGAGATTCTGACCATCGGCTCCGCTGCTGCATTGGCCCTGGTCGTTGGCGTTCTCGTCACAGGAGCGTTTCACCTCGACGGACTGGCGGACTCAGCAGATGCTCTCGTCGGGGGCACGACACCAGAAAGACGTCTCGAGATCCTGAAGGATTCGCGGCACGGCACATACGGCGTTGCCGCGATTGTCTGCCAGGTATTGGTGCAGTTCTCGCTCGTGTCGTCGCAGACGGTGGGGACGGGTGTCGTGATGCTGCTCATCGCTCACAGTGTTGGACGGGCTGTTGCAGTGTCTGTCATGAAGGCAGCTCCACCGGCGCACGAAGGATTGGGTGCGATCTATGTGCGAGATGTGAGTCGCTTCGATCAAGCGATCGCCTTGTTCGTGGGTGGGGCAGTGATCACGGCACTGCTCGGACCGTGGGGTCTTGTAGTTCTCGCAGCGGGCATCGTGATTGCCGGCATCTTTGCTCGTCGATGTGCAGCCCGTATCGGGGGACTTGTGGGTGATGTACTCGGCGCAACGGAACAAGTGGCGGAGACGTTGCTCATGATCGGAACCGTGATCGCCATCGAGCGTGTGAACATGTGGTGGATGTGATGAGGAACGACCAGTCTTTGCTCGAAGAGCTCGTGCGAGGGATCGAACCGATTGAGAAGTCGATCCATGACGAGGTGCTTGCGCGTTTTGGTGCGCTTGCCATTCCACCCAATGCCCTCGGCCGTCTCGTTGATCCTGTTGCGCGTGTCGCTGCATCTCAGGCGATGTCGACTCCTGTTGCGAGCCCGGCTGCGTGCGCGGTCTTCGTGGCTGATCACGGCATTGCCCACGATGACACTGTCACCCCGTGGCCGCGTGAGGTGACGCGGTCAGTCGCCGACCTGGCAGCCCAGGGTCGTGCTGCGTGTTCTGCAATTGCCCGAAGCGTCGGCGCCGATCTGATGATCATCGACATCGGCATTGCGACCGGTCCGACTCCGGATGGCGTCATCGATCGGCGCGTGCGCAATGGTTCCGATGATCTGCGGAATGGCAGTGCGATCAGTGCCGACGACGTTCACGCTGCATGTGAAGTGGGGGCACGGGTTGCCGACATGTTGATCGATGGTGGTTCACGCATACTCACCGTTGGTGAGATCGGTATCGGGAACACCACGGCTGCAGCAGCACTGATTTCAGTTCTTGCACAGGCAGACCCTTTCCTCGTCACTGGCCGCGGGTCGGGAATCGATGACGCAGCACTCGCTCGAAAGCGAAATGTGGTGAGCGACCTCGTCACCCGGTGTCGGAATCGATCGATCATCGAGATCCTGTCCCATGTCGGCGCCCTCGAAGTCTGTGCACTGGCGGGGCTGATGGTCGGAGCAGCGAGGCGACGCACCCCGGTTGTTCTCGACGGAGTGACGACGTTGGCAGCAGCTCTGGTGGCGAGAGAGATCTCGGTTCACACAGCTGATCATCTCGTTGCCGGCCACCGTTCTCCTGAACCGGCGGTCGATGTTGCTCTCACGTCGCTCTGCCTCGAGCCGATGGTGGATTTCGGGCTCCGGGTCGGGGAGGGAACAGGTGGCTTGCTGGCGTTGCCTCTGCTCGCAGCCGGTTGCGAGATTCTCTTGAGCGTCGCCCGTCTCGACGAAGTGACGTGACTCACTGATCGTGTCGGATCACCAGCTGATGTTGCCGACGAGTTTTGTTCCAAAGTGTCCTTCGTAGATATAGGACGAAGTGAAACCCTCGACAGGGGTGACATCGGGGTAGTCGTCGAGTGCTTCGAGACCTGTCGCTCCACCGTCACCGAGGAGGTAGGTCCGCATGAAGATCTTGATGAGCCCCTCTCCCGAGAGAAGTCGCGCGCTCACGGCGTCACTTCCCCCGGGTCCATCGTTTTCGTTGTGTCCACCATTTCGACTGTAGAGAAA
>JBJTGN010000081.1:0-19043 GCA_046093905.1 Actinomycetota bacterium | reverse complement strand
CATCAAAGGTCCAGAGTTGCTCAACAAGTACGTCGGCGAAACCGAGCGTCGGATTCGTCTCATCTTTCAGCGGGCACGCGACAAGAGTGAAGAAGGCTGGCCGGTCATCGTCTTCTTCGACGAGATGGACTCCATGTTCCGCACGCGTGGCTCAGGTATCTCTTCGGACATGGAGTCGACGATCGTTCCGCAACTCCTAGCGGAGATCGACGGTGTGGAAGGCCTGAAGAACGTCATCGTCATTGGTGCCACGAACAGAGAGGACCTGATCGATCCGGCGATCCTGCGACCAGGACGCCTCGATGTCAAGATCAAGATCGAGCGTCCCGATCAACGAGCAGCGGAGCAAATCTTCGCGCGCTACCTCACCGCGGATCTCCCTCTCGATGCAGACGAATCGAGTCGAGCCGGTTCGGCAGCTTCGGCGGTCGAGTCCATGATTCGCATCGCCGCTGTCGATATGTACAGCACAGACGAAAAGAACCGTTTCCTCGAAGTCACGTATCAGAACGGCGATCGAGAAGTTCTGTTCTTCAAGGACTTTGCCTCTGGAGCAATGATCGAGAACATCGTTCGCCGTGCGAAGAAGTCCGCGATCAAGCGAATCATCGAAGGCGGAGACCGTGGCATCAGCAGCCGCGATCTGCTCGAAGCGATTCGCCAGGAATTCCGGGAGCATGAAGATCTTCCCAATACGACAAATCCCGACGACTGGGCGAGAATTTCTGGCAAGAAGGGTGAACGCATTATCTTCATCCGCACCTTGGTGAACGAAACAAGGGGAGATGCTGGGGTCGCAGGCGGTCGTGCGATCGAGCAGAGTGCGACCGGGCAGTACCTCTGAGGCTCGGACCAATGGCAATTCCCAAGATCTGCGGCATCGAGACCGAGTACGGCATCATCACCCGAGGAACAAATCTCAATGCGGTGAACGGATCCTCGATCCTGATCAATGCCTATGTCAACGATCAGACGCGACGGATTGGCTGGGATTACATGCACGAGCGCCCTGGTCATGACGCTCGTGGGTGGGGTGTCGACTACACGGCACCCGAACTCGAATACCACCTCGTCAACACCGTTCTCACCAATGGAGCTCGTTACTACGTCGATCACGCCCATCCGGAGATTTCGACCCCCGAGTGTCGAACGGCTTACGAGGCACTGTTGTACGACAGGGCAGCCGAGGAAATCATCAGACTTTCGATGGAGGGATTGAAGAACGTTCTCTCACCTGATCAGGAGATCGTCCTCTACAAGAACAACAGCGATGGCAAGGGAAACAGCTACGGCTGTCATGAGAACTATCTCGTTGCTCGTTCGTATCCATTCGGACGGCTCGCTGCACTGATGACACCTCATTTCGTGACGCGACAGATTTACACAGGCGCCGGAAAGGTGGGCTGTGAAGCGGCCGACTCAGAACCTGACTCGGTCTCCTTTCAAATCAGCCAGCGAGCAGACTTCTTCGAAGAAGAAATCGGTCTTGAAACGACCCTCAAGAGACCGATCATCAACACACGCGATGAGCCACATTGCGACCCGCAGAAGTACCGCCGCCTCCATGTGATCGTCGGCGACGCGAACATGTCGGAAACCGCGACGTACCTCAAAGTTGGCGTCACGGCGATCATTTTGTCGATGATCGAGGACGAGGCACTCATCGACCCTGTCATACTTTCCAGGCCGGTACCAGCGATGAGGCTGGTCAGTTACGACCTGACATTGTCCTCGTTGTTGGCTCTCGAGGATGGCCGAAAGATGTCCGCGCTCGATATTCAGTGGAAGTACCTCGAGTCTGCACGGAAGTATCAGCTCTCTCATGGTCTGGAATCCGTCGGAATCTCCGATGGCGAACGAATCCTCGATCTCTGGGGACAAACCTTGGAGGCACTGAACAACGATTCGGCTTCACTCGCACACACTCTCGACTGGGTCGCCAAGAAGAGATTGATCGACGGATACGCAGATCGGCACGGATTGCAGCCTTCGGACCCCCGACTCAAGGCGATCGATCTGCAGTACAGCGATATGCGTCCCGACAAGTGCCTCGCTTCAAAAGTTGGTTTGACTCGAATTCTCGATCAAGAGTCAGTTGCCCAAGCAATCGACAACCCGCCCGTGTCGACTCGGGCATACTTCCGCGGCCAGTGTTTGAAGAAGTGGCCAGCGAACATCGCTGCTGCGAACTGGGATTCGATGGTCTTCGACGTCGGCGACGAACCCTTGAAGAGAGTCGAAATGAACGAGCCTCTGAAGGGCACGCAAGAACTTGTCGGGGACATCATTCGAGCCGCACAGACCCCACAGGACCTCTTGAAGCTGCTGTCGGGTTGAGGGTGGAGAGGTCCCGAAATCCTGGCATCATTGGAAATCGTCGAGTTGCCGAGCGGTCGGAAACGGACGAGGAAGATCGGAAACTGTCATGGCTGAGCGCATTCACAAGAGCAAACAGGGGTCACCCCGTACCCAGGATTCGACTTCGGAGGCCCTTTCTGCAGGTTCCGGAGAGAAGTTGAAAGCTGAACTAGACGATCTCCTCGATGAGATCGACGAAGTTCTCGAGGCGAACGCAGAGGACTTCGTGAAGTCCTATGTTCAAAAGGGTGGTGAGTGAGAGGTGCCTGGTCCATTCGTGGGTGATCTCGGTGACCCAGGAAGCAGTTTTCTTGCTCTTTTGCAGAGCCGCGGTCTCGATCCGTTCCCAGTCGTCGAGATGGGTGACAGCGCTGCCTTGGCGCCACACGCAACGACGGTTCTCGCACTCAGATATGCGGACGGCGTCGTCATGGCAGGAGACCGTCGAGCCACCATGGGCAACAGAATCTCGAACCGGGAAATGGAGAAGGTCGTTCCTGCTGATCGCTACAGCGGAGTCGCGATCTCCGGCACTGCCGGAGTTGCCATGGACATGATCAAGATCTTCCAACTGCAAATCGAGCATTACGAAAAGTTGGATGGACGATCGATCAGCCTCGAAGGCAAAGCCAATCAACTGTCTCAAATGATCAAGTCGAATCTTCCCGCTGCGATGCAGGGGCTCGCGGTTCTGCCGATCTTTGCTGGTTACGACGAACTTCGATCTTCGGGTCGTCTCTGGGACTTCGACATCACGGGTGGTCGATACGAAGAGAAGGATTTCGTGGCCACTGGATCCGGGGCGGGCCCCGCTTCAACGGTTCTCAAAGTGGGATTCAAACCGTCTCTGTCCGCAGATGAGGCTGTCGATCTTGCATGTCACGCGCTGTGGGAAGCCGCCGATGTCGACTCGGCAACCGGTGGCCCCGATCCCCTGCGAGGCATCTATCCGATCATTGCCACCATTTCGGAAAAGGGTTGGCAGCAGGTCGACGACTCGGACCTGGCTCTTCGGTTCGAGGCGATTTCATCTCGTCGCCGCGACGTTCGGGGAAGGTGATCACGATGGCTCAGCCGTTCTACGTTGCTCCCGAGCAGTTGATGAAGGATCGCGCCGACTATGCGCGAAAGGGCATCGCTCGAGGTCGAGCACTCGTCGCAGCTCAGTATCGCGATGGCATCGTCGTCGTCGCCGAGAACCCGTCCAATACCTTGCGAAAGGTGAGCGAGATCTACGACCGAATCGGATTCGCTGGGGTCGGCAAGTACAACGAGTTCGACCAACTGCGACGGTTCGGCGTTCGAAATGCCGATCTTCGTGGCTACCAGTACTCACGTGACGACGTCGAAGCTCGAAGTCTTGCCAACGAATACGCGCAAATCCTCGGGCAGACATTCACGCACGATGTCAAGCCATTCGAAGTCGAGATACTTCTCGTCGAAGTGGGCGCCGATCCCTCCACCGACCAGCTGTTCCACATCATGTACGACGGAACTTTGATGGATGAGATCGGTTGGAGCGTCTTGGGTGGCGACGCTGAATCGATTGCGGAGAGGATGAGGTCCTCTTGGAACTTGGATGCTGATCTTGCCTCGGCAGTTCGTTCGTGTGTGTCGTCCTTGTCGGGCCCAGAACGGCTCCTGACTGCCGGCGATCTCGAAGTTGCACACCTTGCACGGACGAACGGTCGCCGCTGTTTCGCTCGTTTCGACGACCAAGCGGTCCACGCGTTGTTGTCGGGGTCCTGACGTCCGGAATCTCGCTATGACAATGGTCCTACTTCCATTCGACCATTGCCCGTGTTCTCGATTGTTCGACGGTGGCATCTTCGCATCATGAGAATTCTTCTCGTCGATGGTGATCGTTCCGAGGCTTCGGTCTTGGCTGGACAACTGGGAGAACGGGGGCACGAGGTTGTTCGCTGTTTTCCCGATGAAGGGAACTCCCTGTGCGTGGGCGTCGATCATCCGGAGAGTTGCCCGGTGGAGTC
The DNA here is from genome assembly GCA_046093905.1 of Actinomycetota bacterium. Lineage (GTDB taxonomy): Bacteria > Actinomycetota > Acidimicrobiia > Acidimicrobiales > Ilumatobacteraceae > Casp-actino8. The sequence continues at coordinate 14,694 of JBJTGN010000081.1, read as the reverse complement.
GTTGGGGTGCGATGTGGCCCTCGTTGTGCGTGAGCCGTCTGCAAAACCGGCCTTGCGCGAAATGGGTGCGATCTGTGCAGTTCGACGACACATCCCACTCGTCGAGGCCTGCCCGAATTCCGATAGCCCCTTTTCCAGTTGGTCGACGCCGACAGGCACGGCAGTGGTCGAGGCTGTCGAAGACTTCGACTCGGGATTTCGACCTGGGCTGGTTGCTGCAGTCGAATCGAAGCTTGCGAGGATTCCAGCCGTGGAGCGGTTGGGTCGGGTTCCAACCGTGGCTGTCAGGCGGAAAGGCTCCTCACTTCAGCTGTCGATCACGCTTCCCGCTGAAGCAAGCCGAGTCGATGAGGAGTCGATCGTCACGTGGGCAGTTCGAGCTCTCCGTGAGGCCGACCCACACTCGTCCTCGGCAGACGTCACGATTCATCGAATTTGAGGGCGTCTGACCTCACGGGACTCCACGTCCGACGTCTGACGGACCAGCGGCACGGAGTACGGTGCGGGAATGGACCGACGAATCTTCGGCCTGGAGAGCGAGTACGGGATCACGTGCACGTTGCGCGGTCAGCGCAGATTGAGTCCCGACGAAGTTGCGCGCTATCTGTTCCGCAAGGTGGTGTCGTGGGGAAGAAGCTCCAATGTGTTTCTGGAGAACGGCGCGCGCCTGTATCTGGACGTCGGGTCTCATCCGGAATATGCAACGCCCGAATGTGACTCCATCTACGATGCAGTTGTTCATGATCGAGCAGGGGAGCGAATCCTCGAATCTCTGGTTCTTGCAGCCGAGGAACGTCTGGCAGAGGAAGGCATCCGCGGCACGATCCACTTGTTCAAGAACAACACTGACTCCGCAGGAAACAGTTATGGCTGCCACGAGAACTATCTCACGAGTCGCCAGGACGATCTGTCCACGCATTCAGCGGTCCTGATCCCCTTTCTCGTCTCACGTCAGATCTTCACCGGCGCCGGGAAGATCGTGCAGACAGCTCGCGGCCCTCTGTATTCGATCACGCAGCGAGCCGACCACATATGGGAGACACTCTCGTCAGCAACAACGCGAAGTCGTCCGATCATCAACACGCGAGATGAGCCTCATGCGGATGCCGAGAAGTACCGGCGCCTCCATGTGATCGTCGGGGACTCCAATATGAGTGAGTACACGACCTTCCTGAAGTTGGGTTCGACGGCGTGCATGCTGAGGATGTTCGAAGATCAATTCGTGGTGCTCCGCGATATGACTCTCGAGAATCCCATTCGTGCGATCAGGGACATCAGCCACGACATCACATGTAAGCGAACCGTCCACCTTGCCAATGGTCGTGAAGTAAGCGCTCTCGACATTCAACGCGAGTACCTGGATCGTGCCTTGCGATACGCGGAGTCGACAGGCTTTCCCCCACTCGAACAGCGCGCATTGGAGATGTGGGAACACTGTGTCTCGACTATCGAGAACGATCCACTCAAGCTCGAGCGAGAAGTCGACTGGGTGATCAAGCACAACTTGATGTCGGCGTACTGCGAAAAGCACGGTATCGACATCGGAGATGCACGTTTGCAGATGATCGACTTCCAGTATCACGACATCGTTCGGGACAGGGGTCTCTTCCACCGCCTCGTCGATCGAGAGATGGTGGAAGTCGTCTGTCGAGAAGACGACATTTCAACTGCAATCGATACTCCTCCCCAGACGACTCGGGCGCGTTTGCGAGGAGAATTCATTCGAGCGGCTAAGGCGAAGAAGCGCGATTACACGGTCGATTGGGTGCACCTCAAAGTGAACGACCAGGCCCAGCGCACGGTGATGTGCAAGGACCCGCTCAAGAGCCGTGACGAGCGGGTCGACAGGCTGATTTCGACGTTGTGACCGTGCAGAATCACAATCGACGCCCCGGACTTGGTCCCGATCGCCCCTCTTGAACGCCTTGGTCAGGCATCTGTGTGACCCTCACCGAGCCTTCGAACGCGGTACGGTTGGGCCGGCATGCAGACGCTCGACACCGAATCCGACAATCACGACTCGTCTGGGGACTCCGACAGACGACATGCCCTATTGGTGGTCGGAGAGTGGATTCTCGTCGTCTTGGTCGCCATTGGAGCGGCGTTTCTGATCCGAACGTTTCTGTTCCAGCAGTACTACATCGATGGTCCGAGCATGAAGACCACGCTGAGTCCACGGGACCGGGTTCTCGTCAACAAGCTTTCTTACAAGTTGCACGACGTGAACAGGGGGGATGTCGTCGTCTTCGATCGCTTGTCAGGCGCTGAGCACGACGACCTGATCAAGAGAGTGATCGCGCTGCCTGGTGAGACCATCGAGATTCGCAATTGCATCGTCTTCATCGATGGTCAAACACTGGGGGAGCCGTACCTCGATGCCATCCAGGTTGCGCAGACCGATCCGAGCAAACGTTGTGGCTCTCATGTCGACATGTCGCCAGTCACGATCGAAGACGATCACGTCTTCGTCATGGGCGACAACAGAGTTCAGAGTTACGACAGTCGAGAATTTGGCCCAATCGAAACTTCCATGATTCGAGGAAGGGCTTTCGTTGCGGTGTGGCCTTTCGACGCATGGTCCTGGCTCTGACGATCGATGACGTCGCCTGATCACATCTCGAGCACAGCAGGTCCGACCCGTCCGACAGCCTCGACCATTCGATCCGGGTAGTCGCTGAAGACACCGTCGAGTCCCATTCTCAAACCGGTTTCGATGACGTGGTCGAACTGCATGTCCCAACCGAGCGCGAATCGTCGGAATCGATGGGCGAGTGCAACGATTCCTCCCGTCCAATCCGTGTGATGCATGTTCAGACAATCGATGCCCGCATCGGCGAGTTGGGCAAGTCTCTTCTCGGGACCCTCCTTGATCCTGCTGAGCCGCGTCGAGTCCACCAGTCGGGCATGCGTTCTGCCTCTCCAACCAGCCACCAAGGTCCAGTCGTGATGACACAACCAGGTTCGAGACTCCAATTCGGGGCGTGTCGCTCGAATGGCATCCAGTGTGGCGTCGAGAGCCGATGGATCCTTGACGTCCAATGACAGGTCGAAGTCGCCAGGACAAGCCTCGAGCATCTCCGACACCTCCGGAACATGGCTCGGAAGGGACTTCCGGACGACCTCCCTGATCGGTACCTTGCGAGTCCGACGACGAACGACACCATCGTGATCGAGGACAGCGACTCCATCGGCGGTCACCCAGACGTCACTCTCCAAACCCGTAGCGCCGAGTCGCAGACCCAACTGGAAGGCCTCGAGGGTGTTCTCCGGCGAGTAGGCCCGAGCACCTCTGTGGGCAAACGTGATGGGCCGGATCAATGACGGGAGGCGTTGTTGCATCGGGGCAATTCTGGCATCTCTGGTCCGCCGATCGCCCTCGGCAAAGACACTTCCGTAGACTCTGACGGGTGTTCAACCTGTCTGGAAGCGAGATCGTCATCATCCTGTTGTTGGCACTCGTCGTCCTCGGACCGGAAAAATTGCCCGAAGCGATCAGGCGGTTCGGACGGCTCTACGGCGAATTGAAGCGGATGAGCACAGGCTTCCAATCCGAGTTTCGGACCGCATTCGAAGAACCCATGCGTGAGTTGCGCGAGACAGCACAACTGACCCGGGAAGCAGTCGAAAAGACAACGTCGGCCGAGGACTCGGATGCGAACCCCGGCGGCGGGAGCAAAGGGGTCGACGAATCTCGATCCGGGGAGCAATGATCATGGCTCGCTCTCGAAGAGGACTTGGATCGAAGGAACAGTCGGACCGTGCTGATGCTGTGATGACGCTGACGGAGCATCTTGGGGAATTGCGCACGCGGATCATTCGGTCCGGACTGGCAGTAGCTCTCGGACTGATAGCGATTCTCGTCTTCTACGACCCCGTACTTGCGTTCATTCGCCGACCGTACGATCGCCTGTGTGAGCGTCGACCGGATCTCGTGAGCGAGTGCGATCTCTTTTCCCTCGGTCCGCTCGACGGCTTCAATGCGCGGCTCCGAATTGCCCTTTACGGCGGCTTGATTCTCGCTCTTCCGGTTGTCCTCTGGCAGATCTGGAGATTCATCGTTCCCGCTTTGCACACAAGGGAGAAGAAGTACGCAATCCCGTTCATTGCTTCTTCGATCATCTTGTTCGCAATCGGAGGAGTGCTCGCTTTCGTGACACTCGATCGCGGTCTCGAATTCCTTGTCGGATGGTCTGGCTCGGATGTTCAGCAGGCGTACCAGATCACGAAGTACGTCAGCCTGGTTGCGATGATGATCGCTGCATTCGGGATCGGTTTCGAATTTCCGGTCCTCCTCACGTTTCTTCAACTGGCAGGAGTGGTGACTCCGAAGCGGCTTGTTGCCAGTTGGCGTGTCGCAATTGTTTCCATCTTCGTTCTCGCCGCTGTCATTACACCTTCTGGCGACCCAGTGACCTTGATCGCACTCTCGGTGCCCCTGATCGGTCTCTATTTTCTCTCGATTCTCATCGGGCACCTGTTCGTGCGACGGCGAGCGGTCAAGGCCGACTCATCGGACACCTGAACCGTGAGACCGACACGTGACTGATCGGGAGTCGGACGTCGACCTCTCTTCGGTTTTCGGCTTCCCTCTCGATGTCTTTCAACTGAAGGCAATTCAGGTCATCGATGCTGGTGAATCCGTCGTCGTTTCAGCTCCGACCGGATCGGGAAAGACGGTTGTTGCCGAGTACGCCATCATGCGTGCATTGGCCGATTCCGAGCGTTCGTTCTACACGACGCCGATCAAGGCTCTGTCGAATCAGAAGTTCAACGACCTCGTGGCGATGTTCGGGCGAGAAAGGGTAGGACTTCTCACTGGTGACAACGTCATCAATGCCGATGCACCCATCGTTGTCATGACGACTGAGGTCTTGAGGAACATGCTCTACGCCCGCTCCGAAGCACTTTCGGAGCTCACCACCGTCATTCTCGATGAGGTTCATTTCATTCAAGACGCGTATCGCGGACCAGTCTGGGAAGAGGTGATCATTCATCTTCCACAAGCGGTTCAATTGATCTGCCTTTCGGCAACAGTGAGTAACGCTCCCGAAGTGGCCGAGTGGATGTCGACAGTCAGGGGACAGACGAGATATGTCGTCGAGGATCGGCGACCGGTCGAATTGGAACCTCTCGTGATGATCAGTGATCGCAGCGGTCAAGACGAGTTGTTGTCGATCTTCAGCGGATCGGCGATCAACCCTCGCCTGCTTCGCCTGACGGAGACCGTGAATCTACGAAAGGGAGCCAGGAAGCCGGTGGGTCGTAGACCCCTCGTCTCTCCGAGGCGATCCGATGTCATTGCGCAGTTACGTCAGCACGACCTGCTTCCGACGATCTATTTCATCTTCAGCCGTCAAGGCTGCGACGAAGCAGCAGCCGCTGCTGCTCGTGAACTTCCTTCTCTGACTACTCCAGAGCAGCGCAGCCGTATCGCCACGATCATCGAGGAGAGGACAGCACTTCTCGCCGAGGAAGACCTCGACGCACTGGGGTTCGAAGGCTTCCGTCTCCGCCTCGAAGCTGGAATTGCAGCACACCATGCAGGAATGGTTCCTCCGTTCAAGGAGATCGTCGAGGCGTGCTTCGTCGAAGGCTTGATCAAGGTTGTGTTCGCCACCGAGACTTTGGCGGTCGGAATCAACATGCCTGCGCGTTCTGTCGTGATCGACAAGTTGACGAAATTCACAGGGGAGCATCATGAGTTTCTGTCTGCGGCACAGTTCACGCAGTTGACCGGTCGTGCTGGCAGGCGGGGTCTCGACGACAAGGGCCACGCCGTACTTCTCTGGAGTCCCTTCGTCACAACCGAACAAATGGCTGGTCTGGCATCGAGCCGCAGTTTCCGACTGACCTCATCCTTCCGGCCGACGTACAACATGGCCGTCAATCTTGTCCGCTCCTATCCCCGAGACACGGCGCGCCACTTGTTGAATCTTTCCTTGGCTCAGTTCCAGAGTGACAGAGACGTCGTCAAACTCGAAACACGGCTGGACAAGAAAATTCAAGAGCTTCGGGTCTCGGAAGGTCTGCTGCACAGTCCTCATGGAACACCCGATGACTACTTGGCGCTCGTATCTGCCGAGGATCGTGCTTTGCCTCGAAAAATGGAATCGGTTGTCGACAAGGCAATTTCCGACTTACGTCCGGGAGCTGTCATTCACGTCCAGAAAGGGAACTACTCGGGCATGAGCACAGTTCTGTCAACGACGCGTCGAGCCAAAGGTTGGAAGGTCAGCGTTCTCACTGCGAGACGCTCTCTGCTGCAACTCACATCCGAGGATTTCACTGACGTTCCGACTCCGGTGTTGTCGATCGATCTTCCGCAGCCGTTCACTCCGACACGCCAAGATTTTCAGAAGAAGACAGTGGAACGCATGACTCGATCCCTCCGAAAGAGGAATATCGATTCATCCCGCCCTCGGACCTCATCGAGCAGGGGAACGGCCCTCGAACAACTCGAAGACGAACTCCGAATGGACGAAGATTTCGACCAGCGGATCATCGCTGCTCGCAGAGTACTTCGTCTCCGAAGGGAGGTTCCTCACATCCAGGAGCAAGTCGATCGTCACACATCGTCCATTTCACGCACATTCGATCGAGTTCTCGACATACTTCAGTCCTGGGACTACGTGAGCAATTGGGCCCTCACCCCAAAGGGCGAGGTGTTGGCACGTCTCTTTCACGAATCCGACCTGCTGATCGCCGAATGCCTTCACCGGGGACTTCTCGACGAACTCGATCCGCCCGCACTTGCTGCTCTTGCGTCCGTTTTCGTCTACGAACATCGAAGCAGCGAACCAGCCCCTGCTCCATGGTTCCCATCCAAGGATGTTCGTTCCAAGTGGAGAAGCATCGAGGCGATCAGTACAGAACTGAGAACCATGGAGAGCTCGAATCATCTCCCTCCACATCGAGCCCCACATCCCTCTTTCGTTTCCGTTGCTTATTCGTGGGCTGCAGGGGATGGATTCTCCGACATCATCATCGATGAGGACCTCTCAGGGGGTGATTTTGTTCGAACGATGAAACAGTTGATCGACCTTCTTCGCCAGTTCGGTATCGCCTCGCCGGAGCCAGCCACGCGGCGATCAGCGACAGCTGCATGCGAATTACTTCTTCGCGGAGTCGTTCAAGCATCGAGCGCATTCGGAGAGGCGCCCTGATGGTCGTTCGTCGGGGTCAGAACTGGGGCAGCGTCGGCGAACCACAGCCGGGCACTCCCGTCGCGCGCGATGACGCTCATGCCGGTGAACTGATCCAGCAGGAAATACGCGAGTTCGTTCTGGCTTCGGGAGACCTTACGCAAACAGTTGGAGCTTCACTTCCCGCTCCCGATTGTTCGTATCGGCGTCTGCCGATCGACCTCATGAAGCTGTGTTTCGTCGATTCGCGAGGTCTTCTCTCTCACCACATTGCACTGAGCCACTGTCTGATTCGCCAGCGTTTCCTGAACGGCGGACTTCTCCGGGGTCGAATCACAGTGATCTGCAACTCCCAATACCTGCACGGCCGAGACATTGCTCCACGCGGCCACCCCAATGACGGCAAGTTCGAAGTACTCGAATTCTCAGATGATCTTTCTGTACGCCAGCGAATCCTCGTCCTGCAGAAAATGAAGGTGGGAGATCACCTGCCCCATCCCTCCATTCGATTTCGTCAGATGTCGGAGAAATCGGAGGTGAACGCACAAGGGGTCGTCGTGATCGACGGTCGCCGCATCGGTCGTCGAATCCTGAAGTCTGTGGAACCACTTCATGACGAGGCGCTGGTCTGGGTCGCAGCGCCGATCGGTGTGTTCGAGACACAGGACTAGGCTGAGCAGCGATGAAATCCGATGTGATACCGGAAGTCGATCGAATCGCAGAATCTCTGATCGACGTCAGTCATCGGATTCATGCTCGTCCCGAACTCAACTACCAGGAACACTTCGCCCACGAACTCCTCACAGAAATTCTCGAATCGTCCGGGTTCTCCGTGACTCGACATGCGTATGGGTTGGAGACTGCGTTCGAAGCAACGTTCGGTTCATCTGGAGCGGAAGTTCTGATTCTCCTCGAGTACGACGCACTACCGGGTATCGGTCATGGTTGTGGTCACAACATCATTGCGGCTGCAGGTCTCGGAGCCGCACTTTCATGTTCTCGATTCCTCTCCGATATCCCTGGTCGACTGCGAGTGCTCGGCACCCCGGCTGAAGAGGGAGGCGGTGGAAAGATCGTGATGGCGCGCAACGGTGCATTCGATACCGGTGATGCTGCGTTGATGGTGCATCCGGCAGATGCCGATCTGGTGTCCATGACGGCTATTGCCGTGCAAACGCTCGATGTGACCTACGAGGGCATTGCGGCTCATGCAGCCGCTGCTCCATGGGCCGGTCGCAACGCTCTCGACGCTGCGGTTCTCGGATACATGAACATCGCGGCCCTTCGGCAGCACATTCGACCGACTGAGAGAATCCACGGAGTTTTCACTGAAGCTGGTGAGAAGGCGAATATCGTTCCGCGTCGCGCGGCGGCGAATTGGTACGTGAGATCCGACACGCTGGCGTCCTTGGCACCTCTCAAACAGCGTGTGTCGGCATGTCTGGAAGGGGCAGCTCACGCCTGTGGTTGCACCATGACGTCCACGTGGGACGATCATCCATACGCCGACGTCAGGGACAACGCGTCTTTGGTGGAAACATACGCTGCAAACATGCGTTCGTTGGGGAGAGATCCACTCGATCCGTCGGGCGCCGGGCACCATGTTGTCGGATCGACCGATCTGGGCAACGTGTCCTATCTCCTTCCAGCGATGCACCCCATGGTCGGTATCGCTCCTCGGGGAGTGGCCATCCACACCGAAGAATTTGCCCACTATGCGGCCTCCGAATCCGGCGATCTGGGTGTGCTCGACGGCGCAAAGGCTCTCGCAATGACAGCTGTCGATGTCTGGTCGTCATCCGATCTGCGTACACGGATCCGAACCGAGTGGGATCTGATCGAAGCACCCGATGGACTACTCGGATGAGGAGTCCGCGAATCGGGGCCAGCGACCAACTAGCGTGACGCGTCGTGACGGTCTACGCCCCCGAGGACTTCACCAGCGACGAGTCAGAGATCCTTCGGCGTTATTTCACCAACCTGGATGGCCCTGTTTTCGCCTTGGTCAACCTGCCAGAGGTGGTCAAGGGAGCCCTTTTCGCCCGGTACAGCAGGAGCCCGAAGAGTCTCCGTCGGCTCTTTCTGGACGAGTTCGTGGGGGACCTGGACTTGTCCGGGGATCTCGGCGTCGATGCAACTGTGGGCCTTGCTCGTGCCGAGGAGCTGTACGAAAAGGTCTTCTTCGAATACGGGGACGACTCAGTGGCTCAACTCGGGGGAGTGCATCTGGCCTGCGAGCAGGCATCGAATGTGCTCACCAAGATCCTCGAATGGGGGCGTTTGGCGAGTTACTTGGAGCAGAGCACCCGGTACATCGCCTACGACTCTCGTCTCGCTGGTCGTTATCGCTTCCATCGAGACCTGGACATCCTCAACTCGAGATTTGGAACACGATACGTCGGAGACATGGATCGCATGTTCGATTCGTATTCTCTTCTGGCCGAACGAGTCACCGATCATGTTCGATCGACGATTCCTCGGGATCCAACGGACAGTGATTTCGTCTACAGGCAAGCGACACGTGCCAAGGCTCTCGATGCCGTCCGAGGAGTTCTCCCTGCCGCATCTCTGTCGAACGTCGGCGTCTATGCAAGCGGTCAGGCGTACGAAGCCATGCTGATCCGCTTGCGATCACATCCACTCCCCGAAGCCAGACACTATGCAGATCTGATGCTCGTGGAGTTGCGCAAGGTGATACCCAGCTTCCTCCGCCGGGTCGATATTCAGGACCGAGGTGTGCGGTGGAGCGAGTACCTCGAACGGACGCGAGAAGACACGCGCTCCATTGTCGCATCGATTTTCGATAAGCAGCCGGTCGACAGATCATCACCAGTCGTGCTCACCGATTTCGATCCAGATGGAGAGAACAAGGTCGTTGCAGCGATCTGTTATCCCTTGACGAGCCTTCCCGAACACCAAATCATGTCGAGGGTCGAGAAGATGTCTGTCGAAGAGAAGAAGTCGATCATCGAGGCATATGTCGGTGATCGGTCGAACCGCAGACATCGACCGGGACGCGCTTTCGAAAGAACCGGCTATCGATTCGATGTGCTCTCCGACTACGGTGCGTTTCGAGACCTGCAGCGTCACAGAATGCTGACGATCGAATGGCAGCAGTTGACGCCGAACCATGGCTACACCAGGCCTGATCTCGTCGATGAGTCAGGTATGACCGACGTATTCGACGAAGTCATGGCCCGCTCGGCATCCCTCTACGATGCTCTGCTTCCTCAATTCCCGGAACAGGCGAGCTACGCGGTCTCCATGGCGTACCGGGTTCGGTACTCGATGCAGTTCAATGCTCGCGAAGCCATGCACATGCTCGAACTCAGATCCTCACCTCAAGGCCATCCGGCATACCGACGAGTTGCACTCGAAATGCACCGTCTCATAGCCGAACAGGCAGGTCATACTGCTCTCGCTGCAGCAATGACTCATCTCACGATCGAAGCACCCGAATTGGAACGTTTGACTTCCGAAAGGCAAGCCGAGCGGAAGCGTGGTTCACAATGACACTCGCGTCGAGGTGTTGTTGAATCAATCGTGACGTCTGTCACCGGACTTGCTTTCGGCGACAGCAATTTTGTGTCTAACATGCGCGCCCAGAACGGGCGTTACCCCGGGAGGAGATCCCACCACATCATGGCAACTGAAGACGACGACATCATCGAAAACGACGACCTCGACGAAGACGAATTCGTGGAGGAGGACGACACTCTTGTCGATGGTGAACCGGACGACCTCCTCGATGACGAGGACGTCATCGACGAAGAGATCGAAGTGGTCGGACTAGAGGATGCCGAGCCGATCGACGAAGACGACACCACAGTTGAAATGCCGACTGTTGTCGCCAAGAAGAAGGCAAAGAAGTCGAAGAAGGACTCCCAATCCGAAGACGACGAGGACGACGAAGACGAGGAACTGGTCGGCGAGGACGATGTCGAGGCCGATCTTGGTGTCATCCTCGAGGCCCGTATCAAAGGCTCGGCAGAGGACGATGAGGAAGCGGCCGAAGAGGAAGACGAAGACGATCTGTCGGCTTCAGGCGATCCTGAGATGGCGATTCAGCCCAAGCGAGCCGATGAGCGACTGTGCTCCCAGTGTTTCCTCCTCGTTCGAAAGGGTGCCCCGATGTGCCCTGTCGGTGACGACACCTGCCCCCTCTTCACATGACCGATCCTTCCAGCGGAATCGTGGGGATCGAACCGATCATTCGTTTCGCCCACCAGACCGATTTCTCTGGTGTCAGCGAGATGGATCGACGAGGTCGGTTGAAGGTGGCAACTGCCAGAGGGGGAGATGCGTGGGTCGCAGAGCACCCTCCGATCGATGATCTCGTGACTAGGTCCGGAGTTCGCGTTCTCGTCGCCGAACTCGCTGGTGTCGTCGTGGGATTCTCTGTGTCGTTCGACAGGGACGAGGACGGTCGAGGTCGAGTGTGCAGCATCGACCGGGTCTACGTGGACGACGAAGCGCGGGAAATCGGTTGTGGAGATGCCCTCCTTGCGCAAGAGATCTCACATGCTCTGACGCGCGGTTGCGAAGTCATCGAAGCTCAGGCCCTGCCGGGGGACAGGGAAACGAAGAACTTGTACGAACGTGCGGGCATCACCGCACGTCTGATCACCGTCTCGAAGAAGCTCAGCGACCCTTCCATTGAGGAGCCCGCTTCTCGATGAATGCAGTCAAGCCTTCCTTCGTGTCTTCGGACTGCATGACTCCGGCGAACAGCTTGTTCGTCAGTGACTTCAGCGTCTCGTCGTCTTCGTAAGCCGCAGCAAGAACGACCTCACGACTGGCATAGACCGCCAGTGGTGCACAGGCTGTGATCTGGGCGGCGAGGGCTCGAGCCTCGTTCAAAGCTTCTCCAGGGGCACACAGTCGAGACACCATGCCGAGTTCGTAAGCCCGGCGAGCGGGAATCGGCTCTCCCGTCAGAATCATCTCCATTGCTGCGGCCTGACCAATCGCGCGGGGAAGACGGAACAGACCACCCGCGCCAGCAATGAGGTTTCGCTTCACCTCGGCAAGACCGAATGACGAGCGCTCGGTTGCGACAACCAGGTCTGCCCCGAGGACGATTTCGCAGCCACCGGCCGTAGCCAAGCCGTCCACGGCAACGATGACAGGCTTGCGACGCTGACGGTAGACGAAACCGGCAAAACCACCTTTTGCAGTGGCCAGATCACCAGCCTGTCCCGAATTGATTGCCTTGAGATCGGCTCCTGCACAGAAAACTGGCTTCTCCTGCCCAGTGGTGTTCGCAGTGAGAATTCCAACCCACACATCATCGTCGGCCTCAAGAGCATCGATTGCTGCTTCGACTCCACGGGCGACGTCCCCATTGACGGCATTTCGCGCCTCGGGTCGATTCAGCGTGATGATCGCAATGCGACCTTCCACGGAATAGGTGACGATGTCGGTGGCGCTGTTCTCAGTCATGTCTACGACCGTAGTGGCGGGAGCAATTCGACCCCAACCCCAGAGGCGGCCTACTCGAAACGGATCACGGTTCCGTCGTCGTGTCACCCTCTGCCGACGGGGTGACATCAGATGTCGCAGGAGCCTCGGCGTTCGACGAGGCATTGGCACCTTCTGATGCTGGAGCGTTTGTCGATTGAGCCCGAGCCGGCGGCTTCGGAGGCAATTTCTTGGCCGAGGGTCGAACGGGGCGGAGAGGTTTGGGTGCAAGATTCGGCTTCGACACTTCGACACCGAGGTCCTGTGCAACCTGCGGAAGTAGTCCAGCGAGGCGTTCCACTGTTTTCATCAGTTCAGGCGAAAGCGAGGCAGGTTTCGAGACGACTTTGACCATCGAGCGAATCGGAGCGAAGGCCGCTGCTTCGAGGACAGCAATCCAGCGGTCTGCCAGAGCATCAGAGACAAGGTTGGCCGACGTCGCCTCGGCAAGTCGACGACCCAGGTCCTCTGGAAAGATCGCTCCCGCCTTCGGAGGCTGACCGGCGAGTTTGAGGGCTCGGACGATACGTCCGACTCCCACAGCGGCATCGATGTCCTCGAGCCAGTTCTTGTATTCCTGGTCAGCTCGTTGGGCAAGACCTTCGCGTAATTTGGTCACGAGTTCACGACACTGCTCAGCTCGCTCGATCAGCGGATCGTTAGCTGCCGCAACAACACTGCGGAGATCCTTCAGGTCGAGCTGCTCCAAATCCTTGACCGCAGCATGCGCTCGGTCGAGCCAATCGGCAACACGAAGTCGAGGGAGCAGATTTTCGGCCATTTGCAGAACCGACTGCTCGGGCATCGTCGGCTTTCCTTCTTCGGCCAGACGCGCGTTTGCCTCTTTGAGGCGATGGCGAACCGTCTGCATTCCTTGGAGTGCGAGTTCGGCAATCGGGCGCTGGTCTGCAGGCAATTCCTCGAGAACGCTTCGTCGATGCTCACTCGACGCACGCAGCCTCTTTGCTCTCGGTCGCTTGGGCAATTCGGGAGGAGCCTCGAAACGAGGGCGGCGAGGGCCGCGATCGCCGGACCTCTCGCGTTGAGCGCCTTCTGGTCGCGGGCGTCGACGGTCGCCCTTGTCCGGACGATCACCCTTGGGTTTACGAGCCAGTTGTTGGGTCACCGGTTCGAATGGGCGATCCGCACCGACGATCGTGATCGTCTCGATCTTTTCGACCTTCTGGCGGCCATGGACAACGGACATGATCGTGATTCCGTCGATGTCGAATTCTGCTTCGACTTTCAGAACGTCACCGGTCTTGGATCCCTGGGGAAGGATGGCCGAGTCGAGCACCCCTTTGGGTTCGCGCGCACCTGCTGCACGCCAGGTCCACGACCCATCTGGTCGGGAACTCGTCAATTCGATGTCGATCCTGCGGGACATGGGCGAAACCTTATCGGGAAGAGGCGAGCCGAGCCTCATGGCGTCCGACTCCGTTAGTTTGCTGACATGCCCATTTATGCGCTCGGCAGTGCAGAACCCTCGATCGATTCCCAAGCATTCGTCCATCCTGATGCGGTGATCATCGGCTCGGTCACGATCGGTCCGAATAGCTCCATCTGGCCGTGCGCGGTGCTTCGTGGTGACGATGGTGAGATCCGCATCGGTGCACGAACTTCGATCCAAGACGGATCTGTTCTGCACACCACTCCGTTCTGGCCGACTGTCGTCGGTGACGACTGCGTCATTGGCCATATCGTTCATCTCGAGGGATGCACCATCGAAGACAGATCCCTGGTCGGCAATGGATCGATTGTCATGCACCGTGTCGTTGTGAAGACAGGGGCGGTCGTCGGCGCCAACTCGGTCGTCCTGAACGGCACAGAGGTCCCTTCGGGTGCGTTGGCCGTGGGTGCCCCGGCCGTCATCAAGGAAGGGCGTGCTCGTCCCTCGGACATCGATCTTGCGGTGCAGTCCTACGTTGCACGAGCGGCTCGATTCAGGACCGATCTCCGTCGTCTCGACTGAGATCGTCACATGCAAGGCGAAATTGTCACCTTCAGCATCGACGTCGTCGATTCACTGAGAGCCTCTCTCATCTGCGATCTTCTCTGGATCAACGGTGTCCAGCGCGTGGAGGAGATCGAT
>JBJTGN010000080.1:0-11833 GCA_046093905.1 Actinomycetota bacterium | reverse complement strand
AGGTGGAAGAGATCCCGAATGGCGCGCAGATGACGATGGAATTCACCTTCGAGTGCGAAGGTGCTCCCAAGCCGTCGTGTGTTGCCGAGATCATCTTCCGCTCGTACATCTGATCACGACCATTTCAGCCGCGCGTTGCTTGCAGCGGCGTGACTCACCGAAATTCAGGAAGGACCTTCTTCGCTAGCAACTCGATGGTGAGTGTGTCGGGATAATCCGGACACCACGGGATGAAGCCGCGACATCCGTGGTCGACGTAGGCGCGGATATTCTCCGCAACCTGATCCGGCGTTCCGACGAGGTTGTTCGTTCGCCACGCATCGATGTCCTCTGACCACAGGCTTCGGTTACCTGCGGCGAGAACCTCAGCCTCCGTCTCTCGAATGAAGACCTCGGGAGACCAGGTCATGCGAATCTCGTCTGGATCACGCCCGACAGCCCTGCAATGGTTGAACAGAACGTTGCGCTTGCGAGCCCACTCGTCGGGCAGTCCTCCGAAATTCGAGCAGTGTGCGTGCTGAGCCACCACTCGAAGCGTCAACTGCTCACCTCCACCGCCGATCCAGACGGGCGGTGTGGGCTTTTGCACCGGCTTCGGATCACAATTCGCGCGGCTGAGTTCGTAGTACTTGCCCTTGTAAGTCGTCTCGGACTCCGTCCACATACTCAGCACGATCTCGACGCTCTCCCGCAACATGCCAATGCGGTCCTTCGGCTTCGGAAAGTCGTACCCGTACGCTCGGTACTCGTTCTCGTACCAACCAGCTCCGATCCCCCACTCGAGACGCCCGCCGGACATGACATCGATCGTCGATGTCACTTTTGCCAGAAGACCAGGATTTCGGTAGCTGTTGCAGCCCACCATCTGGCCGAGTCGAATCCGGTTCGTGCGCTGGCTGATGGCAGCAATCGTGCTCCAACATTCGAAGACGGTCTCGTGAGCGGGTCGCGGCACATTGTGGAAGTGGTCGTAGACCCAGAGCGAGTCGAAACCGAGATTCTCGGCCAACTCCGCAATCTCGACGGTCTTGGCCCATTTGTCCTGCGGATCGGGAATCGACGTCAACTCCATCTTCCAACCCTGTGGAATGAAAACACCGAACACGATGCCATCGGGGGAACTTCCGGACACGGGAGCGTTGTTGTCGATCACGTGTGAACCTTACCGAGTTCGTTCGAGGCTCTGAACGAGATCTAGTTTCCAAGCATGCGCGAGTTCACGGTCGGAGAGGTCCACGAGGCGATTTCCGCGACGCGGCCCGACCAGGAGTCTCTCGTCTTTCGGGACCGTCGTCTGTCATGGTCCGACGTCACCGACCGCACGCGACGACTCGCCAACTTCATGAACCAACGAGGACTCGGACGTCATCGAGATCGCTCGTCACTGGCAAACCATGTAAGTGGACAAGACCACCTCGCGATCTACCTCCACAATGGCAATGAGTACCTGGAGTCGATGCTTGCCGCATTCAAGGCGAGTGTTGCTCCCTTCAATGTCAATTACCGGTACGTCGCAGACGAACTGCTCTATCTGCTCACCGATTCTCATGCCACAGCCATCGTGTACCACTCACGTTTTGCACCTCTCCTCGGCGAATTGCTGGAAAAGCTTCCCCGACTCCGGGTTCTCCTGCAGGTTCCCGATGAATCCGCACACGCACTCTTGCCTGGTGCGGTCTGGTTCGAGGATGCAATTTCGTCATCACCACCCGAGCAGATCGCAGAACCGTCTCCCGATGACCTGTACATCCTGTACACGGGTGGGACCACTGGGATGCCCAAGGGCGTGATGTGGCGCCAGTCGGATGCACTCGTCGAATGCTTCGGCGGCTTGAAGACCGCTGAGACTCTCGACGATTTCCTTGCCGCGGCAACAGGTCGGCGCGCGCTGATCGCACCTCCGTTCATGCACGGAGCAGGCCACTGGGTGAGTTTCGGAACCTGGAACTCGGGTGGCACGGTCTTCATTCCATCGACTCCAGAACGCCTCGACCCGACGGACATCTGGTCGATCGTCGAACGCGAACGTATCGACTTCGTGTTGATCGTTGGAGACGCTTTTGCTCGTCCTCTTGTCGACGAATTGGACCGCACGTCCTACGACCTCAGTTCGTTGACAGTTCTCCTCTCGGGCGGGGCTCCCCTGTCGGTTCACCTCAAGGACAAACTGCTGACCCACCTGCCGCACCTCATGATCATCGATGGACTGGGATCGTCCGAAGCAGGCGGTCAGCTCTCCCACGTGTCGGCAGCTGGAAATTCGGCCACGGGTCTCTTCCCGTTGGCGCCCAACAACCACGTCCTGTCCGAGTCGCTCGACAAGGTTCTCGAACCCGGCCACGACGGCACGGGTTGGCTCGCGAAGAGCGGTCGACTTGCGCTCGGATACCTGGAGGATCCGGACAAGACGTCCCGCACGTATCCCGTCGTTGACGGAGTGCGATACGTGGTGCCCGGTGATCGAGCACGTCTTCACGTCGACGGTATGGTCGAAGTACTCGGTCGAGACTCAGTCACCATCAACTCGGGAGGCGAAAAGATCTTCGCCGAAGAAGTCGAGGCAGCGATCAAACCTCATCCGGATGTCGCTGATTGCGTGGTTGCTGGACGTCCGAGCGAGCGTTGGGGGCAAGAAGTCGTAGCCCTGGTCCAATTGAGACCTCACACGACGGTCGACCCGGAATCGATTCTCGAACAAGCCGAGCAGCACATCGCTCGCTACAAACTCCCCAAGAAAGTGATCTTCGTCGACGAAGTGCTCCGCTCCCCTTCGGGAAAGGCCGATTATCGATGGGCGCGAGCGGTGGCTATGGGTGAGATCGCTGCGACGTCTCGACCGACCGCATCCTGATCACTGTCTGATCACAGGGGCAAGTCACCGGTTGCGAGACGCGTCGTGCCAGTGTCGGTGAACGACTTGATCGTGTTCTCGGCAATTCGCATCTGATGAATCTCTTCAGCTCCATCGGCAAAACGCGCCCATCGAGCGTGTTGCATCATGTTCGCCAATGGTGTGTCGGTCGAGTAGCCGAGAGCTCCGTGAACCTGAATCGCTCGATCGATGATGCGATTGAGACTGTTCGCAACGAAGTGCTTCGCCATCGAAACCTCGGTGCGAAAGTCGAGTCCCTTGTCGATCTTGAACGCCGCATGAAGAACCATCAGCTTGCACTGATAGAGCTCCATCGCAGAGTCGGCGATCATCCATTGAACTCCCTGCTTCTCAGCGAGATAGGAGCCATGCGAATAGCGCTTGAGTGACCGACCGACCATCATGTCGAGGGCCATCTCGGCTTGAGCGATCCATCGCATGCAGTGGGCGAGACGGGCTGGTCCGAGACGATACTGACCGAGGCGGTGTCCATTGCCGCGCCCACCGAGGATCTGGGAGTCGTGGATGCGGAGATCTTCGATGACGATCTCACTGTGACCTCCAGGTCCGTGCATCGTCTCCACCTCACGCACGTTGTTCCATCCCTCTGCCGGCAGATCGACGATGAACGCCGTATTGGCTCCGCGTGAACCTTCGGGAACGTCGAGTTCGGTACGAGCAATCAAAATGGCAAACTTTGCTCGGTTGGCTCCCGAGATGAACCACTTGTGACCGTTGATGATCCACTCATCACCGTCTTTGATGGCCTGTGTCCGAATGAGAGTGGGGTCGGATCCGGCCACCTCTGGCTCGGTCATCGCGAAACACGACGACGTAGTGCCTTCACACAGGGGCTTGAGGTATTTCTCCTTCTGTTCCGGAGTCGCCCAGTGCACAAGCGTGTGCATATTGCCTTCGTCGGGAGCCTGACAGTTCAGGACCCACGGTCCAACTCGGGTCTTTGCAGCCTCGGCCTGGACCATGGCCAGCGCGACGTGTCCGAGACCCATGCCGCCCCATTCCTTCGGCATGTGAGGAAGCCACAATCCGACCTCTATGGCCTTCTTGCGCAGCCGAATGAGTTCGGAGACGTATGCCCGTGTGGTTTCCGGGCTCATTTCCTCGCGATGGCCGAACTGATCGATTGCCGGTTTGATCTCGTCTTCGACGAATGTTCGCACCCGCAGGCGGATGGCTTCGTGCTCAGGCGCAAGAGTGAAATCGATCATCGTGAATCCCCCATTCCCGTGCCGACGATCTCCGACACGGACCCTTCATTCTGCTCCATCGTGACCGAAGACTGCTAGCCGACACATCGGCAGACGTCCCCTGGTCGTAACCTCAGTCGGGTGAACGCGCCTTCGCCACAGCCACACGACGACGACGCTGGAACTTCGCCCAAAGCCGCCTGGGACACGGAACGCCTCCCCGAAGGCGAGGACAAGGTGCGTGCAGTTCGCGCGATGTTCGACACGATCGCTCCGAGATACGACTTGGTGAACCGCATCATGACGTTCCGTCTCGACGTGCGGTGGCGCCGACTCGCCGTCAAGAAGTTGGCGCTCTCTCCCGGAAGCACCGTTCTCGACCTCGCAAGTGGAACGGGAGACCTGTGCGTCGATCTACGTCGAGCAGGACTCCAGCCAATTTCTGTCGACCTCAGTTTTGGAATGCTCGCCGCCGACCGTTCAGGCTCGCCTCGCTGTCAAGCCGACATCCTGAATCTTCCCGTTGCGCCTTCGAGTGTCGACGGCGCAACGTGTGGCTTCGCATTGCGAAACCTCGTCGATCTTTCGGCATTCTTTGCCGAGCTCGCACGAGTGGTTCGACCGGGCGGTCGTATCGCGCTTCTCGACGTCGGTGTTCCCCGCAACCCCATCATTCGCTTCGGAAATGGCATCTACTTCGGACGTATCGTTCCGCGTATCGGCGGATGGCTGTCCGATCCTGCCGCTTATCGCTACCTGCCCAAGAGCGTGGCGTATCTGCCTCCGACGAGCGAGATGTTGGACGCGCTTCGAACAGCAGGCTTCTCCGACGCGACACATCGACAGCTCTCTGGTGGTATCACCCAGTTGTTCGTCGCAACTCGCGACTGACGAGGGTGTTTCAGATGAGAGCTGTCACTCGTCTCCTTCACCAGCAGGTCGATCTCAACGATGTTGCCGGATCCGACGGATTTCTCTTCGTCCGCAATGGCGTCGGCTTCGCAGGTCGAGGAGTGTCGGCTCGAGTCGATGCAACCGAGTGTGAACAACTGCTGGTCGCGATCGATCATCGAAACGACACAGACCTGCGTGTCGGACCGATCGCACTCGGCTCCATGCCTTTCGACTCTGCTTCTCGAACGACTCTGATCGTTCCGCGCACCGTTGTCGGAAAAGATGCGGATGGGAACTCCTGGATCACGACGATCTCGTCCGAGCGCGAGACCGACGCGGTCCGAGACGATGTCGACATCGTGTCACTCCTTGCCGCTCCTCCGATTCCATCCGTCTCGACCTACGAGATTCGGCCTCTCACACCCCCAAGCGTCTATCGAGACGCAGTCCTGACTGCTCGTGACGCCGTTCGACGCGGCGACATCACCAAGGCCGTGATCGCACGATCTGTCGAAGTTGCATCATCGGAGCCCTTCGACATTCATGCTGTCCTCTTACGCCTGAAGGCGACGTTCTCTCAGAGTTACCGATATTCGATCGATGGCTTCATCGGTGCATCACCTGAACTCCTGCTGAGCATCGACGATGACGTTGTTGCCTCCCATCCCCTTGCCGGCACTGCGCCTCGCACCGGGGATCCTGCAATGGATCGACGCGCCGCTGACCATCTGCTGTCGAGCATGAAAGATCAGATCGAACATCGTGTCGTGATCGATGTGATCCATGATCAACTTCTCCCGTGGTGCAGCTATCTCGACTGGGAGGCCGAACCTTCGGTCGTGCAGGTGGCAAATGTTCAGCACCTCGGCACACGTATCGAGGGTCGCCTCAACAAGTCGCGGCCACCGCTGCTCGACATGGTGCGCCAACTCTGCCCCACGCCTGCTCTCGGAGGACATCCGCGCGAAGACGCGCTTCGCCTCATCGCCGCAGTCGAAGGGTGCGACAGGGGCGCTTATGGCGGTGCCGTTGGCTGGGTCGACGCGTTCGGCAACGGGACCTGGGCAGTGGCGATCCGATGCGCACTACTCTCCGAAGATCGAACTCGAGCACAACTCTTCGCTGGTGGCGGAATCGTTGCTGAAAGCGATCCCGACGCCGAATTGGCCGAGACGCAAGCCAAGTTCCAAGCAATGCTGTCGGCTCTCATTCGCGCCTGAAAAGAAGATTTTCGAGTTGCGTCAGGAAAAAGACTCGGCCACTCGGGAATGGAAGTGCTGATGGGCTTCGACATCGAGCCGTCTGTCGGTTCGAATCTCGATCAGACTCGGACCACGCACTGCCATGGCGGTTCGCAGTTCATCGCTCGCTCGATCGCAGGAAACTCCCGCCAGACCCAGAGCACCGGCAAGTTCAGCAAAACTCAGACCGTGTGGAGTGCCGTAGATCGCCTCGAAGGTTTGCTCGTCCACTGTCGATGCCTGCGGCAGGTGGTGAAAGATTCCACCGCCATCGTTGTTGATCACGACGATTCGCACGTCCACATCTCGAGAAGCGAGCGACAAGAGCGTCGAGGCGTCGTGAATTGCTGCGACATCTCCCAGAAGAACGAAGGTCGGACGACCTGACGTTCGCGCAACTCCGACCGCAGTTGCGATGACGCCATCGATGCCGTTCGCTCCTCTGTTTGCATGAACGGTGACATGAGATGCGTCGCCGGCGAACCACTCGACATCGCGAATCGGCATGGATGACGACACCACGAGATGTGAGCTTGGTGGAATCATCTGCATGACAGCACGTGTTGCCAAGAGACCACTCCACCGCCCATCGGTCCGGTCCATGTCTCCCAAGATCGACTGCACCGTTCGATCTGCACTCTGCCATTTCTCCCACCACGCATCGGCCGAGATTGCGTCGACCTTGTCGGCAAGGTCTGCGAGCAGGCGGTCCGGATCTGCCTCGATTCGAACCGCAAGACGGTGTTGGGGATCGCGGATCCGCGACGACGTGTCGACATGGATTTCTCGGAACGATCCACTCGACGCCCACTGGGCCAACACCTTCGATGCAGGAGGCTCTCCCAATCTCAGAACGACGTCTGCACGCAGTGACGTCACAATCTCGGGAATCCTCAACAATGCATCGAAGTGATGAATCGTTCGAGAACCTGCGCCGCATCCAGCTCGTGGCTCGGCGAAGACGGGCCAGCCGATTGCGCGCGCAAAGGATTCGATGGATGCTGGATCACCAGCTCCCCGTCCCGCGATGATCACCCCACGACGACCACTCACATCCTCGATCAGCTGCTCGAGATCGTCAGCAGACAGCGTGAGGCGGCCGCGGTGACGATCACGGCGATGCTCGCCAAGTCCTGCTCTCGAGGCTTCGGCGAGACTTCGAATCGGTTTCCCGACGAGCGGCTCCCGAAATGGGAGGTTCAGATGAACCGGACCCGGTCGTGATCCGCTCGACAGCCAGTAACTGCGCGCGGCGAGAGACCTCCAGCTCGGCGCGACTCCTTCGATGGGCACACCGGGATCGTGAAACCACCTCACGACATCACCGAACATCTTTGTCTGATCGATCGTCTGCGGTGCACCGACATCACGCAATTCAGGTGGGCGGTCGGCAGTGCACACGATCAGCGGCACCTCCGACAGATCGGCTTCGATGACTGCAGCGTGGAGGTGGGCAGCAGCCGTACCACTCGTGCACAGAACGATCGCAGGTACTCCCGATGCAAGCGCCGATCCGAGCGCTGCAAACGCCGCACTTCGTTCGTCATGGAAAACGTCGACAGTCAATGACGATCCCGATTCGTGCGCCTGCATCAACGCGAGTGCAAGCGGAGTCGACCTCGAACCGGGTGCAATCGCTGCATAACGAAGTCCCTGATCGATCCACTCGTCGACGAGGACATCACAAAACGTCGCTTGGACATCTTCTGGTCGGATAACTTCGCTCGAAGCCGAAATCGGGCTCACCACCTTGACGCTACGGCGGAATTCCGCCGAGTCGACCGCCTAGGGTGAGGAGGTGCGAATCGACATTTGGTCCGACGTCGTGTGTCCCTGGTGTTACATCGGCAAGAAGCGATTCGATCGCGCATTGTCCCGCCTGACCGAGGATTTCACCGACCTCGCCGAGTCGGTCGACATCGTCTATCGGGCGTATCAGCTCGATCCCACCGCCCCTGTCGGTCGCCCGACTCCTGTTCGTGACGTCTACGCTCGCAAGTTCGGAGGTCCTGAACGCGCTGACGCCATCTTCGAGCAGATGACAGCGACTGCTGCCGCAGAGGGCGTTCGCTTCGATTTTCCACGAGCACTCCGGGCCAATACCTCACAGGCTCATCGGCTCCTGTGGTGGTCGTATCAACAATTCGGATACGCAGGCCAGTCGAAGCTCAAGGAGCAGCTCATGGCTGCGTACTTCTCTCACGGTCGAGATGTTGGCGACGTCGACTCGCTTGCTGACATCGCCGCGTCGGCATTGACCGACTTCTCAGAGGAGAGCTCCCGAGCCGACTCAATCCGTGAGTTCCTGCTCTCCGATCTCGGCACTGACCAGGTACGAGCCGATATCGACGAGGCTGCGGCCAATGGCATCACCGGGGTCCCGACCTATGTCATCGATGGGCAGTGGGCCATTCCTGGCGCTCAGGATTCCGAAACCTTCGAGCGCATTCTGCGCCGCTCGCTCGAACGACGCGGATCCAACTTCCCTGAATGACACGAGCCTGGATGACACGATCATGACTCAGCCCACTCGAGTCCCCGACCGACCTGCGCGCCGTTGGAAGAGGCTCTCGGGGTCCCTTCACGCCGAAATCGCAATCAACAACGATTCGGTCTCACCATCCCTCATCTTGCTCCACGGCTTCACTCAGACCTGTCAATCGTGGGATCCATTTCTCGACGTTTTCGAGTCACGACATGGCACGCTGCCGACACTCGTTCGTGTCGACCTTCCGGGGCACGGTGGTTCGGGTGATGTCTCTGCCGATCTGCCGGCTACCGCCGACCTCGTCGTGGAAACGTGTGGTTCCGGCATCTACTGCGGATACTCGATGGGCGGACGAGTGGCATTGCACATCGCCATGCAACATCCCCACGCAGTTCGAGCATTGATCACGATCGGAGCCACTGCCGGAATTGTCGATGTGAACGAACGCGCACGTCGACGATCTGCAGATGAGGATCTTGCCGCCAAGATCGAGCGCATCGGCACGACGGCTTTCATCGATCAGTGGCTGTCCCAGGACATGTTCTCCGGCCTTCCGAAGTCTGATGTAGATCTGGCTCAACGACAGTCGAATTCGGCGTTCGGCCTCGCCACGAGTTTGCGACTCGCGGGAACCGGCACGCAGGATTCGCTGTGGCCGCTCTTACACGGCCTCACGATGCCGACCTTGTTCCTCGCGGGAGCCAACGACCAGAAGTTCTCCGCCATCGCCGATGACATGGCAGCCGCTGTCGGAGCTCGTGCACGATCGGAGCACATCCCGAATTCGGGTCACAGCGCACATCTCGAGAATCCGGCAGGCACTGCGGATGCCATCAGTTCATTCGTGGCCCGACTGCAGTGAAACTGCGGGGGTTCAGGAGCCCCCGAGGCCTCCGGCAACGATGGCTATATACGCCACGACATCGATGATGCCGAGGATCAGTCCTGCCAGTGCGATGCCGTCTCCTCGGTACTTCAACGGATTCAGACGAATGGCATTGCGCGCCTGATATCCGAGAACGATGGCAATGACACCGAGAACGATGCCGAAGAACATCAATCCAACGACTGCACACACGAGCGAGGCAACAGCCCGAGGATGGTTCGTCTGCGAACTCGGCAATGGCGGAGGGGGGATCGACGACATACCGAAACGCTAACCGCCGATCGCCAGCCCTGCGCAGAGGAGCACGCCGAACATCAATTGCGATCGACCTGTTGCTTCGAGAACAGGAATCAACGCACGGCCCTCTGCGCCACTCGTCACAGAGCGAAGCGGTCGAATGGTGAATGGAATCGTGAAGATCACGAGTAGGCACCAAAGAGTACGTGCGGCCAGGATTGCTCCCAGGACGAGTGCCGCGACGATGAGAACTCCGTAGAACAATCGCGTGTATCGGTCGCCGAGGCGAACAGCCAGTGTTCGCTTGCCCGAAACGGAGTCCGTCGGAATGTCACGCAGATTGTTGACCACCAACAATGCACATGCCCAACACCCGATTGCGCAACCAGCAATCCACGAGTCGGCGGGAAAGCGTTCGATGATGACGAACGCCGTCCCGACCGTCGCGACGAGGCCGAAGAAGACGAAGACGAACACCTCGCCGAGACCGAGATACCCGTACGGATTGGGACCCCCGGTGTAGAACCATCCCGCTGCGATGGCTGCCACGCCAACGAGGATCAGCCACGGCGTCGTGACGATTGCAAGGACCAGACCGGCAATCGCGGCTCCCCCAAAACTCACGAATGCCGCACATTTGACCGCCTGCGGCTCGGCCAACCCGCTCGCCACGAGCCGTTGCGGTCCGACGCGCACATCATCGGTGCCGCGCACCCCATCGCTGTAGTCGTTGGCGAAGTTGACACCGATTTGGAGGGCCACACTGACAACGAGAGCCACGACGGCTCGCCACCACTGCGCTCCCCCTTGGCCAACACACAACGCTGTTCCCACTGCCACTGGGACGACAGCAGCAGGAAGGGTGCGCGGCCTCGACCCCAAGACCCATCGATTCACCGCCCCACCGTACCCTCCGGCCCGGATCTCAACTAAGTTGCCAGCCAACACCCTTCATCTGGAAGGGCGCAGATGATCTCGATCACCGCACGGTCGATCGTGGATCGGCGGAGGCTCTCAGTGAACACATCAACATCATCTCCAACGACCGAGGACGCCAATGCCCTGTGGGCCCAGTCAGCTCGACGCCTGGCCGAGTTGATCGCAGACCGCACGGTTTCGAGCACCGAAGTCGTCCAAGCTCACCTCGACCGCATCGAAAAGGTGAACCCCGACCTGAACGCCATCGTTCGTCGAATGGACGAGACCGCACTCGACCTTGCGGCTCGAGCCGATCGCGATCTGGTTGCCGGACGTATCCACGGCCCATTGCACGGGGTGCCGTTCACGGTGAAAGAGAACATTGATGTCGCCGGCACTCCGACGACGAATTCTCTTGTGGCTCTCGCAGAGGCAATGGCCCATCGAGATGCTCCGGTTGTCGAGCGCATGCGATCAGCCGGTGGTATTCCGATCGGTCGAACGAACCTTCCGGAGATGGGACTGCGGATCCACACCGACTCCGCTCTCCACGGCTTGACTCGCAATCCGTGGAATTCCACGCGAACTGCCGGCGGCAGCAGTGGCGGAGAAGCCTCGGCAATCGCTTCTGGCATGTCTCCCATCGGCCTCGGCAATGACATCGGTGGATCACTGCGCAATCCTGCACACTGCTGTGGTATCGCATCGATCAAACCCACAGCTGGAATCATTCCTTGGGCAACCGATATCCCTCCCACTTCTCTCGGGCTTGCCTCTCAGTTGATGCTCGTCGAAGGAGTTCTTGCTCGTCGCGTGTCCGATGTACGGATGGGTTTCGAAATCGTGCGGGGCGCCCATGTGCGTGATCCATTTTCCGTGAATGCACATCTCGGTGACATCGACCGATCGAAGCCGCTACGTATCGCCCTCTGCCCGTCTCTTCCAGGTGGACGGACCGACCCCGGAATCGCCGATGTCGTTCGCAGAGCAGGAGCGGTGTTGGACGACCTCGGTCACCATGTCGAAGAAGCGGTTCCTCCGAACGTCGAACAAGCCATTGGTCTCTGGTCCTCTGTCCTCAACGCTGAG
>JBJTGN010000079.1:0-14741 GCA_046093905.1 Actinomycetota bacterium | reverse complement strand
TCGGTTGCGGTGCACGTGAACTGCGTGCCTACCGTTGTCGAACCAGGTTCTTCGCACTTGGCTCGACTGAACTTGTATCCAGCTTCTTGGGCGAGTTCGGGACTTTGGAGGAAGTTTTCGCCCTCGGTCTTGAAGTCCTGCGGACTGGTGGAGCACCCGGACAACATGCCGGTGAACAGGATCGCAGCTGTCACGGGAATGGTGCGAACTGAAACGTACCGAGTCATGGTGTTTCTCCTTTCACGAGGTCGACGGTAGTGGTCGCACAGACGAGCGAGAACGCGCCATGGAATCGATGGTCACGATCACGAGAGCTACCCAGATCAGGCCGAATCCGATGACACGTGTTGCAGTGAGTTTCTCGTGATAGAGCAGCCAACCGAGAAGGAAGTTGATCACCGGAACCGAGTACTGCATCGGTCCGAGGACGGTCAACGGGAGCTTCTGAGCCGCAGATGCGAACAGAAGGAGCGGGACAGCTGTGACGACCCCCGTGAGAAGGACGAGGGTCAGTTGTCCGGATGATGCCGAGTTCACAACAGAATCGTCGAACCGACTCAACCAGATCATCAACAGGACTGCTGGAACAACCAGGACCACGGTTTCGGACATGAGGCTCTCGAGAGGTTGTAACGCGATCTGCCGCTTGAGCAATCCGTACAGCGCCCATGTGGACGCCATGGCGAGCGCGTAGAACGGAACGGCGCCGTAGCCGATCGTCAGAACGACGACGGCGATTGTCGCAAGCACAGCGCTCGACAGCTGCAGGGGGCGGAGCCGTTCGTGCAGGACTTTGATCCCGAGGAGCATCGTTCCGAGGGGAGCAATGAAGTAACCGAGAGCAGCTTCGATGACCTTTCCCTCGCTGACCACCACGACGTAGGTCGTCCAATTGATTCCGAGTAGGAGTGCCGTCAACGCCATTCGGCCCCAGAGGCGTTGGCGAGTCACCGCAGCGAACATCGGCTTGAGGCGCCCTCGGAAGGCGAGTACGCCGGCAAGTAGAAGGGCGGACAGCACGATTCGGTATCCGATCAATTCGAGAGGGGCAAAATCCTGAAGCGCCTTCCAATACATCGTGATCAATCCCCACAGGATGTATGCAGACATTCCAGCAATGGTTCCGCTGCGCTCCACCGAGGCTTGGCCCTCAGGTTGACCCCGAAGAACCGATGACGACATGACCTCTTCCTATCACCCCGATGTCCATCGCACCCAGAACAAGGAGTTGTCCCGGCGGAGATGCTCGATGCCTCGGCATCGAGCGAGGTCGAGTCCACTAGCGTTCCCGGGGTGGAGGAACGAGAAGTGAAGACTCTCGAGTCGACGAGTTCATGGTCTCGGGCGATCGCGCTGACACCTCCTGCGGATCTGAGTGAACTCTTCTCCCGCAGAGAGGATCGACAGTCGATGCTGATGCTGCGAGCCGGTGAATTGACCATCGATCTCACGCGTCAACGCGTGGATGGTCCGATTCTCGATGAACTCATTGCGGCGTCGGTCGAATGCGAAGTGCAGTCCTCGCTCGTCCAGATGATGTCCGGGAGTCGCATCAATTCCACCGAGAACCGGGCAGTGGGGCACGTCGCCTTGCGCATGCATGCCGATCAGTCGTTCCCTGTCGACGGTGTCGATGTCGTGCCGCTGGTGCACGAGACGCTGGCGAAGATGTCGACATTCGCCCAAGGAGTCCGGAGTGGAGAAATTGTCGGGGCCACCGGTCGTCGATTCGTCAACGTGGTCAACATCGGGATCGGTGGAAGCGACCTCGGTCCGCGTCTTGTGAGTGAGGCACTGAGACCCCTGCATCACGAGAAAATCACGTGTCGATTCGTGGGCAATGTGGATCCCGAAGACTTGGCTTCCAATCTCGCCGACCTCGACCCTGCAGAGACTTTGTTCATCGTCTCGTCGAAGACGTTCACGACGGTGGAAACACTCATGAATGCGCGGTCTGCGTCGAACTGGATTCGTCGGCATTTGGGGGCAGGCGCTGTAGCTCACCATGTGGTTGCTGTCAGTTCCGATGTGGACGCAGTCCAGCGATCGCACATCGGCGCCGAGATCGTTTTTCCACTCTGGGACTGGGTGGGTGGCCGCTTCTCGGTGGGATCGGCGGTTGGGCTGTCGGCGATGATCGAGATCGGACCAGGTGCGTTTCACGACATGTTGGACGGCATGCGCGACATGGACCAACACGTCTCGACCGTGGAGCTCGCGCGCAACGCGCCCCTCCTGATGGCACTCACAGGGATCTGGAACCATTCGGTGCTCGGTCACTCCACTCGGGCCGTCATTCCGTATGCACACGCCCTTCGTCACCTGCCTGCATATCTCCAACAGTTGATGATGGAGTCGAATGGCAAGAGTGTTCGCAGAGATGGATCGCCTGTCGGTCTCGAATCGTCTGCGGTGATCTGGGGTGATGTCGGCACAAATGCCCAGCACGCGTTCATGCAACTCCTGCATCAGGGCACGTCGGTGGTTCCTATCGACTTCATCGGATTTGCACGGACAGTCGCCGATCCAGACCCCGAAGTCAGAGATGCCGAGAGAACCCTTTTCATGAACTTGGTCGCGCAAACGCAGGCCTTGGCGTTCGGGAGACAGGGTTCGAGTGCTGCATCGCTCGAACTCGGACCGCATCGATCGTTCGGCGGCAATCGTCCGAGCACGGTCATCGTTGCCCCTGCCCTCACCGCGCGCACCCTTGGGCAGATCATTGCCTTGTACGAACACAGCGTGTTCTACGAAGGTGTCCTGCTCGGAATCAACAGTTTCGATCAGTGGGGCGTCGAGCTCGGAAAAGAAATGGCGTCGGGATTGATGCAGTCGAGCAGTGCTGTGGTCGATGCAGCTACTCCCGCAGACCGCGCATCGAAGCCCCTTGTGGAGTGGTTCGACTCCGTGTCGCCATCGCAACGGCAGTGACGGGAGAGCCGTGCATCAACTCGAACGAGTGACGAATCTGCTGGCCCTCTTGCTCAGCACCCGACGACATCTGACGTTCGAAGACATACGTCAGGAACTCGCCGGCCAGTATCCCGAGAACTTGGCGGGGGCGCGAGCCGCCTTCGAGCGTGACAAGGTGATTCTTCGCGACGAGGGGATTCCGATCGAGTCGGAGATTCTCGGGGGAGATCGTGCAGGTTCGACCGGCTACCGAATTCTCAAGAGTGCATACGAACTGGGGGACCTTGGACTGACTGCAGAGGAAACATCTGCTCTTCGCATCGCAGTTGGAGCCTTGAGAATGGGTCAGACCTGGGCGGAAGAAGCTCTTTGGAAACTCGACCTCGGACCCGGATCCAGTGCCGATCCCGCCACTGTCGTTTCGACCTCCCTTCCAGTGGACGCGCGACTCCCGAGAGTCCATGAGGCGATCGCTCGTCGCAATCACATGGTCTTCACCTACGGCGTGCGCCAACGGACTCTGGCTCCATTCGGTCTCCTGGCTCGTCACGGAAAGTGGTACGTGATCGGAGAAGACGCCGAGATCGGCGAGTTGAGGACGTTCCGACTCGATCGGATCGACGGGGACATCAACCTGCTGACAGATTCCAGCTTCGAGCGGCCCGATGACTTCGATGTTCGGTCTTCGTTTCCAGCCGACCCGAAAGTCTTGCCTGGGGCCATCGACGTGGGAGCAGAAGTGGCTCGAGTTCGTGTCGATTCATCGGACACAGGCGTCGTTGTCTCCCAGTACGGAGAGGCTGCATTGGTGTCGCGCGCCCCGGACGGTTCGGGTGTCTTCGACATCCCCTGCGCCAATGTCGATGCGTTCGTTCATTGGCTGCTCGGTTTCGTCGATCGTGCCGAAGTACTGGAGCCGGCCCCACTTCGTGCCTACGTCGTGAGTTGGCTGGAATCGATGTCTCGTGGGGTCGCAGTATGAGCCGTCGAGGACCGCGCGCCGTCAATGAACGACTTCGCCGGCTTCTGGTGATGCTTCCCTGGTTGATGGAGCGCGGTTCGGTCTCCACTGCGGAGATGGCAGATCACTTCGGGCTGTCGGTCAAGGATCTCGTCGCAGACCTCACGCTCGTTTCGATGTGTGGAATCTCCCAGGATCCAAGAGATCTGATCGACGTGTGGGTCGACGAGGATCAGGTGTACTTCGGTCTGCCGAAGTATTTCGAGCGTCCACTTCGCCTCACCGTGCCCGAGGCATTCTCCCTCGTGGCAGCGGCGCTTGCAGCCGAGCAGATGACTGGTGCCGACGACAGCGGTTCTCTCGCAAGCGCGATTCGTAAAGTCGCTCGCGCAGTCGGATTCGACCCGAACCGAGATCTCGCTGTCGAGCTCGAAGCACCGGAATCCTTGGAGCAACTTTCTCGAGCTTGCGCCGAACATCGTGTCGTCGAGTTCGATTACTGGTCGGTCGAATCCGGAACGTCGACTCGGCGTCGTATGGCTCCCGTCGAAGTCTTCGGCGACGGAGGGCATTGGTATCTGCGAGCTTTCGATCTCGATGTCCAGCGGGAAAAGACGTTTCGCCTCGACAGGCTCGATGGACTCACTGTCACCGAAATTCGCCACGATGTCGAGTTGGGTGAGCGTGGAGATTGGTTCAGCACCGCGGACGAAGTCCGTCGCGTCACGATGCTCGTCGACCCATCCGTTCTGTGGATGATCGAGCAGTACCCAACAGTGGACATCGTGCCGAACGGCGACATGGTCGAGGTGACGATGCTGGTGAACGGACAACGGTGGCTAGGTCGCCTGTTGCTCAGACTGGGGAGCAAGGCTCGCGTCATCGATCCACAAGAGTGGACCGCAGTGGGCGCCCAGACCGCTGACCGCGTGCTCGAGGCGTATCGCAGAGCGACGTGAAGCGTGAGTGTCAGCTGGCCTCGCGCAGGCGACGTGAGCGCACGCCGATGGGTGCTGCAACGGTGAATCCCGCCAGGTGACGCTCTTCCTCCGACTCACCGCCCCAGTACCCGTATTCACGGTTGTCACGCGCGAAGGATTGGCACTGCAGTTGGACCGGGCATGTGTTGCACAACTTGCGGGCTTGTGCCTCGCGTCGGACTCGGGCCTGGGGTCGCTCCGCCTTGGGCGGGAAGAACAGATGGGTTCGACCTTTGCAGATCGCATCGTCCATCCATCCGAGAGGCTGAACGGGGCCGTGAATATCGAACTCGTGCAACTCGTCGAGCCGAATATCGAACACTTCGAGGAGGGACATCGCCGGCCGCCTTTCCAGAGGAGTGGATTTCATTTAACACTAAATCTGACAGATTCGGCGGTCAAGAGGTTTTTTCTGGAAATCCTGCAATCGGGTCGACTGTCGAGAGTCGAAGGAATCAGAGGAGTTCTGCTGCGAGCGAGGCGACTTCACTGCGCTCGCAGGTGGTCAACGTGACGTGGCCGAAGCAGCGTTGGCCACGGAATGCACCGATGAGGACGGCCAGGGCGTTGTTCGACTCTCCCAGGTAAGGAGCGTCGATCTGGCTGGTGTCACCTGTGAAAACGACCTTGGTGCCGTCTCCGATCCTGGTGAGAATCGTCTTCAGCGTGGTCGGCTCCAAGTTCTGAGCCTCATCGACGACCACGATCTGTCGGTGCAACGACCGACCCCGCAAGAATGTCACCGACTCCAAGGACAGTTGGTTTCGAGCGATCAGTTCGTCGATCATGATCCGGGCTTCACGGTTGGACCGCTGGTCCGTCAGAGCCACGATCGCATCGTGAATGGCAGACATCCAGGGATCGAGCTTTTCTTCGAGACCGCCAGGCAGGAACCCGACGTCGGCTCGCCCGACAGGCACCAAGGGGCGATACACGGACAGCTTCTCGTATCGTCGCTGTTCGACAACCTGGTCGAGTCCGGCAGCGATGGCCATTACCGTCTTGCCAGTTCCGGCGCGACCATCGAGGGCGATGACGCTGACTTCGGGGTCGAGGAGGAGTTCGAGCGCGAAGCGCTGTTCCTTCGACCGAGGTCGAAGGCCCCATGCCTCAGGCGTCGACTGGCTGAGGAGAGTGAGATTCCCTCCGACGCAACGCACGAGCGCTGACTGAGATCCGGATCGCAGGATGGCGAAAGAGTTTTCGGCGACGACATGCGGGGGAGCGAGATCCGTACTGCTGGTCTGCTCGCCCTCGTAGATGTCATCGATGACGTCGTGCGAACAGTCGATGGTTGTCCAGCCGAGTGGGCGGGTGTGACCGGCCCGACCAGCGATTCGATGTTCGTGAGCCTCGAGCCCGAGGTGCGCCGCCTTCAATCTCAGAGCGGCATCGTTGGACACGAGTTTCGTCGGGCAATGAAGCGCCTGGCCGAGGGCTGCTCCAATGATTCGATTGTCCGGTTTGTCGACTTCCAGACCGTGTTCGATGAGAAGGTGGCGTTGGATGCCGTTGAGTTCGATCTGAACAGTCGCGTGATCAAATTGGTCGAGATCGTCGGACCCTGACACTCGTTGGGAAGAAGAATCGGTTCGTTCTCTGCCGAGGAAGATCTCACCGGAGTCATCGGTAGGCCCGTCGCTATCGAGGCGAACGGGATGGGCGAGCGACCCCCCGGCTGATTGTCGGATGTCCTCGAGCAGGCGAAGGGCTGCTCGAGCTGCTCGTCCGACATCATCCGGACGACTCTTCAAACCATCCAATTCCTCCACAACCGTGAGCGGTATCACGATTGCGCAGTTGGGGTATGCGGACAGGCAATTCGGATCAGCGATCAGAACCGACGTATCGAGAACCACGCGAGTCCGTTGCGGTGACGTCACCTCGCTTGCCGAACCCTCGTCGTAACCGGACTGTGCACCGACCCCAGGCATAAGCGTCACAAAGGCAAGTGTGACGGAGATCGCACCCATGGTGGTGGATTTCCGAGCGAACTTTTCGTGAACAACCCAACCGACTACAGGGAAGAAGCGTCGAGGTGTATCCACCGCTCGACAGCCGGAACCTGTCACACTCCTAGAAGGCGACCGCAAGCGGTAGCCGCCGAGTGGCAATTGGGTCGCACGGTGAATCGGCGGGTTCTACACGAAGTTCGGGACTTCGATCGCGCCTCGCGTTCGTTGCAGATGCAACTTTTGCATTGCTTGTAATGGGGTCCTCGAACTAATCGAATGTTCCAAGTTCCACACGTGGACTGAGTTGAAACAGAAAGGGATCATCCCATGGCAGCAAAGAAGAAGGCCACCGCCAAGAAGGCACCGGCCCGCAAGAAGTCGGCCGCCAAGAAGGCACCGGCACGTAAGAAGGCAGCAGCTAAGAAGGCTCCTGCAAAGAAGAAGGCAGCAGCCAAGAAGGCTCCTGCAAAGAAGAAGGCAGCAGCCAAGAAGGCTCCTGCAAAGAAGAAGGCAGCAGCTAAGAAGGCACCGGCTCGCAAGAAGTCGGCCGCTAAGAAGGCACCGGCTCGCAAGAAGGCAGCAGCCTGATACGAGTACTTCGACCCGTGTGATACGGGTTCGTTTTCGATTGAGCGGGGGCTACGCCCCCGCTCAATTCATTTTCTGGCACGGCTTCCGGCAGGAGATGTGGACCGGATGGGTCAGATGTCGGAAATCTTCTTGAAGAATTCAGCACCCGGTCGTGCGACTCTCGTTCCGAGATCCGAGATTCGCTGACGGATTCGTTGGGCAAATGCCTCGAGTTCGGCCGGATCGACAGCCTTCATCGTGCTTTCGAATTGCGAGCTGTGTGCGAGGAGCGCCGAGATCTTCGTGTCCACGGTCGACCCAATGTCCTCCGCATGATCGGGTTCATCCGCTTCCCAGAGCAACATGTGGCTGGGTCGGTGGTGCTCGATGCCGTGTTCGCGAAAGAAGTGAGGATCTCGGGCAGCGACAACTGCGTCGCACAGGAGGAATCCCGCTGCGCGGTGGTCCGGATGCAGGCGATATCGCTTCCACGGGTCGTGGCCGAGAACAACTGTCGGTTTCAAGCGGCGAATTTCTCGAGCAAGCCGGCTGCGAAGGTCACGTGAGGCTTCGAGATCGCCATCGACCTGGTCGAAGAAGACCACTTCGCCCCGTGCCCCCAATCGGCGAGCCGCTTCCCGTTGCTCGTCACGGCGAGTCGAGATGAGTGCTTCGATATCGGCATCCGGATTCCACGTGCCTTTGGAGCCATCGGTCAAGACGAGGTGATGGACGATGCAGCCAGCCTGTGCCCATTTGGCCAGAGTCCCTCCGCATCCGAATTCGATGTCGTCAGGATGTGCACCGACAGCGAGGGCGACTGTCGGCGGCGGCAGATCCACGCTGGTGATGTCGCTGACCGCACCCGGTCGCGAACTGGGCGGTTGACCCGGATCGTTGTCGTTCGCCTCGTCTCGTGTGGTCGAGGGCTTTGCTGAATCAGAAGAGGTGCTCATGTGGGATCACTTTCGTGGGGTCGATGACCACGGGTCATCGGTTTGTTCGGTCGATGACCACGGGTCATCGGTTTGTTCGGTCGATGACCACGGGTCATCGACTGTGGGAGATCAAAGAGTGTTTGCTCAGGAACGATTGGACCCGCGGAAGTGTGAGGTCTTCGGGAACGTCCACATCGAGTGCGAGGCCGTCGTCCAGATGGATATCGACTCGCAGTCCGCGGGACAGCGCTTGGCGGAGATGCTTTTCGAAGGAACCCGGGCCGTATTCGAACGTCCAAGTTTCGAGCGCTTCTTGGTCCAGTCGAAGAACGTTGGTTCCATCTCGCCTCCGGTCAGGGACGATCACGACGTTGGGAAGCGAATCGCGCAGCGAGGTGTCTCCGGGGTCGGACACGTATTTGCGACCTGTCATGACATCGTCGAGACCCGAGGGTTCGACGATGTCACCGTGCGCGATGACCAGATCGGTGTCTGGGTGTCGAATCCGAATGGTGGAAAGTGCCTCCTCGAGAGAGGCGTTCAGCCCGGTACTCGTCACACGGACAGATTCGACACCTAGCCCGTTCGACCAGGTTTCGACCTCATCTCTTTCGCACACCACAATTCGGTCGCATGGCACATGCCGCTCGAGGACCCCCTCGGCGCACACGCGTGCGAGTGTCGTGCGATCGTGTCCCGACATGCTGTCACTCACTCGGGTCTTGGCCGTCGAGAAGTTGCGCAATGGCACGACGAGCGCACACCGGGTCATGGCGTGAGCCTACGGCGACTGCGTCGAGCGACCCCGGGTACGCTCGCTGTGGGTGTGTCCCGGGGGTTGTGAAGGGGGAGTGCGATGAAGGTTGCAGTCGTTGGCGCAGGTTCGTGGGGAACGACAGTCGCAGCCCTCGCAGCTGCGAACACGTCGACCGTGCTGTGGGCCCGACGTCCAGCGCTCGCGGACGAGATGCAGGAGACCCGTCGTAATCCCGACTACCTCAGTTCCTTTGTATTGCCGGATTCGCTGTCGATCACCTCGGATCTCGGACGAGCCGTCGCCGACGCCGACGTCGTCGTGATGGGGGTTCCATCACACGGGTTTCGCGAAGTTGCTTCGACTGTCGCGCTGCACATTCGCCCTTGGGTTCCTGTGGTGAGCCTCTCGAAGGGACTCGAACGGAGCTCTCTGAAGAGAATGAGCGAGGTCATTTCCGATGAGATTCCTGGGCATCCAGTTGCCGTTCTCACGGGACCGAACCTGGCCAAGGAGATCATGGAGGGACAGCCAGCAGCGGCGGTTGTTGCGATTGCCGACACCGTCATTGCGTCGGAACTGCAGAGGATCTTCACTCGTCCGACGTTGCGTGTCTACACGAACCCCGACGTTGTCGGCTGTGAGGTATCGGGTGTCGTGAAGAACGTCATTGCCATTGCCTCCGGAATGGCAGCAGGAATGGGGTTTGGAGACAACACCCGCGCGACATTGATCACGCGTGGACTCGCGGAGATGACGCGCCTCGGTCTTGCAATGGGAAGTGATGGCTTCACGTTCGCCGGCCTCGCCGGAATGGGAGACCTGATCGCAACATGCTCGTCCACGCAGAGTCGAAACAACACAGTCGGTCGTCGTCTCGGCGAAGGGGAATCGATTGCCGATATCACAGCCTTGATGACGCAGGTCGCTGAAGGTGTCAAGAGTTCGCCGGCGGTACTCGACTTGGCTCGTCGCTACTCTGTTGAGATGCCCATCACAGAACAAGTGGTCGCAGTGTGCCATCAGGGTCGCAGCGCAGCCGAAGCCGTGGCGCTTCTGATGCAGCGCAGACGTAAGAGCGAAGTCGACTGAGGGACTTGGTGAACCTTCAATTGGGAACAGGTTGGCAATCAGGTACTCCCTCGGGAATTCTCGGTCAGAATTGGCGAGCCTCCATCACGAGATGGGGAGACGTTCATCCACAGGACGGATCTGCACCGGTGTCGTGGGCGATCGCGGCCGAAGACCGTTGGCACTTTCCTGAACACGAGTCCTCGACTCGCCAGACGCGGGTGAGTGGCACTCCGGTGA
The DNA here is from genome assembly GCA_046093905.1 of Actinomycetota bacterium. Taxonomy (GTDB): domain Bacteria; phylum Actinomycetota; class Acidimicrobiia; order Acidimicrobiales; family Ilumatobacteraceae; genus Casp-actino8. The sequence goes on along the minus strand of JBJTGN010000079.1, from coordinate 4,359 downwards.
CGGAAACTCGAGTTCGCGTCCCGAATGGTGACGTGGTGCAACGGGTTTGGTCGGCCTCTTTGCGTGATGAGGTGTCTGCGGTGTTGGTCGAATTCACCAACGACTCGCCATTGCCGGTCGCAATCTCGTTGAGTCGAGCAGATCTCGTGACGCCTCGGTCCTATCACCGTCTCGAATCGACTCAGCGCCCTTGGCCATCGGAGGACCGGGGTATCGAGCGACCACCGCTCGTGATTCCTCTCGGTCATCGATCGAGCATGCGCGTCGCACTTGCACGGACCGGCGATGTCGCTGAGGACGACATCGAAGCATTTCCGGATTGGGAAGCAGTCGTACGTGGTTGGGTGAGTATCACCGATGGTGCATCGCGATTCGAAGTGCCGGATCTCGTCGACGGTGTCCCTCTCGACGAGGTGATCCGAATCGAGAGGTCGAACGTTGCCCTCACGCCGCCTGAGCCGACACATGGGTCGATCGATGATGAGACCACCTGGTTGGTCGCCCATCGGGAACTGGTGCGCATGGGTCTCGCGTCGGTAGACGTGCCCGAAATCGTCACCTCTCTCGAGCGGCTCCTTCGTGTCGTTCGCAAGCAGCGCGACCTTCAGCCCGAAATCGCCGATGCCATTCGAAGTGGTGCACTGCTGCTTGCGAGCAGTGATTCACGTGCATATCGGGACCTGGAGCGTGCCTCGAGTCGAACCTTGTACAAGAGCGGTCTCGCTGAAGGTAGGGACGTCGATTTCATCCGCACCCTCGGATCGGTGCGACACGTGCCGTTGCACGACATCGTGCACCAGCATCCGGTCTCGAGAGATCTGATCACAGCAGTCGAGTGCGACTTTGCCTCGTGGTCGGCCCACGACGAAGTCACGCTCTTCCCTGATGGGTTCGAAGATTCACGATTGGGAGTGAGCGTCGAAGCCCACAACATTCCGGCGGGATCCGGTCGGACGATCTCTCTTGCCATTCGTTGGCATGGCGAGCGGCCGGCTGTGATCTGGGAGGTCGATGGACCACCGGGTCTTTTGTTGCGCAGCGGCGTCGACCCCCTTTGGACGAGTGTCGAGTCGAAAGGCGAAGCGCTCTGGTCGGCGCCGTCCAGCTCTGCTATTTCAGGCTGAGCGAAGCTGCTCCGCCAGCCCACTCAGTCGTGCACGAACGACTTCTTCCACTGCCGGGTCGGAAGTTGTGCCGTCGGAGAAAATCCTCTCGGCACCCTTGACGAACAGTGCCTCAGGGGAATCGATGACCGTATTTCCCAACAGGGTCAAGATCTTCGTCAATTGTTCCGTCATGTGTTTGCCGCCAGTGCTTGCAGAACTGCTCATCAAGCTGATCGCTTTGTGACGCAGGACGTGTTGTCCAGGTGGCCGCGAGACCCAATCGATCGCGTTCTTGAGGAGTGCTGTGGGGCCGAAGTTGTATTCCGGTGAGGCAATGAAAAGACCGGCACAGTCGTCCACGCGCGCTCTCCAATCTCGGACACTCGAGGGTGTGAGTTCGGGATCTTCGAGATCTGCGTTGTAGAACGGAAGCGAATCGATGTCGTCGACGGCCACGATCCTGAGATCGAGATTCGGCTCCGCTTCAGCGATCCGCTCCGCCAACCGGATGAGCCCGGTATTTGACGAGCCCGAACGCAGACTTCCGGAGATGGCGAGGATGGTGTGAGACATCACACGAGTATGCCGTGCCGTGTGCCGTCAATTACTGGCACGATTCGGTCAAGATGGACGCGTGCGTGCACCGATCCGAGTGGCTTACACATTCGAACAGTGTTGGCACCGTGTTCCGGCGGGTACTGCGACATCGGCCATCCGAGCTGCGATTGCCTTGTCGGATGAACCCGACATCGATCTCGTCGGGGTTGCGGGTACGCACCGGCGCCTTCCCGATCCGACGTTTGCACCACCAGTCCCGGTCTGCGCTCTTCCCTTGAGCGGATGGTGTCTCTACGAATCGTGGCTGCGATTCCACTGGCCGAAAGTGGAAATGGCAACTGGGCCGGTCGATTTGGTTCACTGCACGGGAGTCATTCCGGCCCCATCGGATGCCCCCATGGTGGCCACGCTCCACGATGTTGCGTGGCGACACAGGCCCGATCAGTTCACACGCCATGGAGTGCGGGTGTTCGAACAAAGCCTCGCCGAGATTCGACTTCGCGCGCGGCTCGTCTTGTGTCCGTCCGCTGCCACGATGCTCGACGCCGAGCGTGCGGGCATCCCGGTCGATCGACTGCGTCTCGTTCCATGGGGAGTCGAAGCTTTGCCGGTGAACGATGTGGATCGCATGGCGGTCAGAGAGAAGTATGGACTGCCTTCGCGCTACCTGTTGTTCGTGGGAACGCTCGAACCGCGCAAGAACCTGCGAAGGCTGACGCAAGCTTTGGATCTGTGCGGAGCCGATGTGCCATTGGTCGTTGCTGGGGCGCAGGGCTGGGGCGAGAACATGTCCGACTGTGACTCTCGTGTCCAATTCATCGGTTTTGTCCCCGATACCGATCTTCCTGCGTTGTATTCAGGTGCTGCAGCATTCTGCTACCCGAGCGAGCGCGAGGGTTTCGGGATGCCAGTCCTCGAAGCCATGTCGTACGGGGTCCCGGTGGTCACGAGCAAAGGCACCTCGACCGAGGAAGTGGCGGGTGGAGCAGCAATCTTGGTCGACCCGTTTTCGGTGGAGGACATCGCGCGAGGAATCGAGTCGGCGCTCGCAGACCGGGGATCTCTCTCTGCCAAGGGACTCCGACAAGCTGCGCGTCATCGGTGGTCGGAAACGGCTCGGCTGACGGTGCAGGCCTACCGAGAGGCACTCGATCGATGAGCGAGGAATCTCGTCTCCCGCACGAGCCAAGAGTCGCTGTCAATCTGATGTGGTGTCGGCCCGGAAGAGTTGGTGGAAGCGAGGAATACCTTTGTCGGCAATTGACCGGGCTTCCACCCGCGCGGTTCGAAGTGGTCATCTACGCGCCGAAGGGGTTTGTTGCGGCACACCCTGAAGTCGCAGATCGCCACTCAGTCGTCGAGATGTCACATGATGCCGAGTCGCGGATGCGCCGCATCATCGGTGAATCGACGTGGTTGTATCGACGCACGAGTCGAGCACGTCTTGTGCATCACGGAGGAGGAACAATTCCTCTTCGCCACCGCGAGCCGACGGTTCTGACCGTGCACGACCTGCAGTACCTCGAATACCCGCAGTACTTCAGTCGTCGTCGCCTCGAATATCTGCGCCAGGTGATGCCGCGGGCGGTTGCTCGCGCCAACGTGATCACAGTGCCGACACACTTCGTTCGTCAATCGGTCGTACGGGCCTTCGGCGTCGACGAGGGCAATGTTGTCGTCGTTCCTCACGGCGTGGAGTCATCATTCGGCAGCGATGCCACACCCGAGAACGAGCTTCGACAGCGGTACCGACTCGGCGATGGTCCAATCGTCGTCTATCCGGCTGTCACCCACCCGCACAAAGGCCATGACTTCCTCCTCGATGTTCAAGAGAAGTATTGGGCCGACCAGGGAGTCACGCTCGTTCTCATCGGTGCCGCAGGTGTAGTCGAGGAGCGAGTTCAGAATCGGGTATCAGGATCGCAACGTGACCTACTGGTGCGTCGCCTCGGCCGAGTCTCCGATGCAGATCGTGACGGGTTGATCTCGATGGCTCGAGCGCTGGTCTTCCCGAGTGAGTATGAAGGTTTCGGGGCGCCGGTCATCGAGGCAATGGCACTCGGCACCCCTGTCATCGCAAGCGATCGAGCATGCCTGCCCGAGGTCGTGGGACGAGCCGGCTTCGTGCTCGAACTGGACGTCGACTCCTGGGGTTCCGCACTCGAAGCCGTCGATGCTCGACGAGAAGAGTTGATGGAACTTGGCAGGCGGCGATGTGATGACTTCACGTCGATCATTTCGGGACAGGCTCTGGCCAGTGCATACGATCGCTTGCTGGACTGATCTGTGTTTGCCGGTTCGATCGAAACGGAGACTTGCACCATGAACGACCCGACGAAGTTCAGATTGCTCGTTGTGTGTCCGCACTTCGAACCTGACACAGCTCCGACTGGTGCAGTGATGACGCGCATCGTTACCGAACTGGTATCGCTCGGCAACGAAGTTCACGTTGTGACGTCACTTCCGTGGTATCGAGAGCACCGAATCGAAAAGGAATGGAGTCATGCGACGTGGTCGACGCGGACGTCACGAACGTCTTGGGGATCGATCACTCGTCTGGATCCGTTCGCTGGTTCTGACAAGAGGAACATCTTGAGACGAGCGCTGGGATTCATCGGCTTCACTGTCTCGAGCACCTTTGCGGAACTGAGCGAGACACTCCGTCACGACGACGCTGCGATCAATGTCATGTCGC
>JBJTGN010000078.1:0-5668 GCA_046093905.1 Actinomycetota bacterium | reverse complement strand
TGTGGGGACGGCGCGTTCCCACAGTCAGGTTTGGCGATGTTTGGCGCGAGTGGAGTGAACGTAGAGAGTTATGACGTTGTCGCGCGGGTTGCGTGTTCCCCGAGATTGAGTACGGATGTCCTCGGGGAGATTTGTCCTACTGTGCCACACCCCTTGGACATGGTTCACGCATGAAAGCGGCGGAGATGATCACGGTGGGTGTCCCCGGGTGGGGCGCTCTGTCTGGATGCTCGGTGCCCGATCTGCGCGAGTGCTTGTCGGGGTCGCGTCGGGCGCGAGCTGTGTTGGACGCGTTCGACGCTCAGATCGCCGGTCTGTTGCATGAGTCGACTGTTCGGGTCGGCACACATGAACGGTCGATTCCTGAGGTGGAGTTGGTCGCGCATGGCGGGATGACCCGGCGTGAGGCGGGCGATGTGTTGCGTCGGGTGCTTGTCATCGAGGACGCGCCAGTTGTCGGCGATGCGCTGGCTGCAGGGGAGCTGTCGGCTGGGCATGTGGATGCGATCTCACGCGGGTTGAAGATCGCCGGCGAATCCAAAGACGCGTTCTTGGAGTTGGTGCCCGGGCTCGTCGAAGCGGCGTCGGAGATGTCGGTGCCAGAGTTCGCAGTTGAGGTGAACAAGGTCGCCAAGGGTGTCGTGACTGACGGCGGGTTGAGCCTGTTCGAGGATCAGCGTCGCTCGACATATCTGAAGATCTGGAACGACGCGAACGGGATGGTGAACGTGCGAGGAGCGTTCGATCCGGAGATCGGCTCGATCTTGCAGTCCCGCGTGAAAACTCAGGTCGAAACCATGTTCCACTCGGGTGACCGGGATGTGCCGGTGACGCATCACCCGTGGATCGAACCGAATGATTTCCGCAGGGCACATGCTCTCGTCGCACTGGTGACCGATGATCATGAGGACTGCTCACGACCCGGTGGACGTGGCAGTGTCGGGTGCGACAGTGCAGGGCACGATGGAATGTCAGCGGGCCACAGCACGTCGAGAACCGCCACATCGCGACCTGCCACATCGCGAACTGCCATATCGCGAACTTGCGGTTCGTGTCGATCTGATGTGGTTGTCCACGTCGACCTCGAGACGCTGACGAACAGACTGAGTGAATCGTCCACTCATCGCACAGCGTTCGGAGCCGATCTGCCGGTCGAGACGATCCGACGGATCGCCTGTGACGCGAACATCATCCCGCTCGTGTTGAACGGCAAGGGCATGCCGTTGGACATCGGCCGCTCACAGCGACTTGCATCAGCAGCGCAACGGCGGGCACTCGAAGCCACACACGACACATGTGCGTTCGACGGGTGCGCAGTCGCGTTCCACGCGTGTCAGATTCACCACATCGAGTACTGGGAAACCGGCGGGCCGACCGATCTCGCAAACATGGTTCCGCTGTGCTCGAAACACCATCACGCCGCTCACGAGGGTGGCTGGACACTGAAACTCAGAGCCGGCACCCGACAACTCGACGCCCGCCCACCGAACACACTGGTTGCTTGACGGGGTATCGACACCGCCGAGAACAACTCGACGCCCGCCAACCGAATCAGTGTCCGTGTGAGCGAACAGCGACGCCACCGAGAACAAGTCGACGCACTTCGTCGGAACCTACGTCGTGTCTGCGATGAACCGAGATATCTCAGAGCGTGTCGGGCAACGCACCGGCCTCGGCTGCCGCACGATTGCGGTAGTGATCGATGTCGATGTTGTTCAGGAGCGTTGTCGGGGCAACCGGCTCGACAGCACATTGCGCATCTCGAGATCGTCGATTTCGTTATCGGTGTATCCCAGAAGCTCTTTCAGCACGATCCTGTTGTCCTCGCCGCGATATCTGGGTTCGCCGTGAGTGCCGACAGTGGCATTGCGGAAATGCCACGGCGCACTCGGCATGCGGACGTATCCACCGAGACGATCGGGAATCGACGCAATTGCACCCCTGGCAACAGCCCATTCACTCTCGGCCAGTTCACGGACCGTTCGCACCACGCCAACTGCTAGTCCGAATTGGGCACAGCGCTCCTCGAAGGCGTGTGCGTCCGACATCGTCTTGGCCCACTCGAGGAGTTCACTGCGAAGTTCGTCGAAATGTTCGAGACGTGACGACACAGTTGCGAAGTGCGGTCGCTCGAGGAGGTCGTGGCGATCCATCACGTCGACCATCAACTCGAACGTTCCACGTTCGGCAGGGTGACCACTGATGACGACCGTTGTTCCATCGGCGACTTCGAGGATGGGGTAGTCGCCCGGGCGGAACGAGCGAATCCACTCGGGATCGATGTCGCGGTCGAAGAGTTCATCGTGAGCGTGTTCATTGACGTAGAGCATCGTCTCTGCCATCGAGACATCGATTCGCTCACCGAGACCCGTGCGTTCGCGTCGGAACAATGCAGCAAGAATCGCGGTGGTCGTCTCGAGAGCCGTATAGGTATCGGCATGGGACCAGGGGTCGTTTGCATACGACCCGCGCGAATCACCTTGCATCTTGGTGAGGCCGCTCTCGGCGCCGATCACGGTTGCATAGGCGCGTCGGTGGACCCACGGGCCATCTGCGCCGTATCCGCTGATCGAGGCATAGATGAGGCGCGAATTGGTGGCACTCAACGTCTCGTACCCGAGACCGAGGCGATCCATGACCCCTGCGCGGTAGTTCTCGACGAGAACATCACACTGATCTGCAAGGCGGTGGAGAATACGAACGCCGTCGGTCGTCGACAGATCGATACTCAGGCACTTCTTGCCGGCATTCTGCTGAATGAAATACGTGGCAAGCGATCCGACGCGAGGACTCGAAAACCGGGTGAGATCACCATCTGGTGGCTCGACCTTGATGACCTCAGCCCCGTAGTCGACGAGCATGCGACCGCAATGAGGTCCGGCAAGAACACGCGTGAGATCGAGAACACGAACACCCTCGAGTGGGCCAGCCGTTGCCTCGTGGGATGCGGTCGATCCAGTCATGGTCTTTCCAGTCACGGTCTTTCCAGTCTCGGGCGTTCCAGTCACGCGACCATCATCGCATGGTGCTCGCGGTCGTGAATGTCCCGCTCCGAAAAGTACGCTCCGGGCATGTCGAACACCTCCGCGTCGAACGCACGTGATCCGTATCCGCTCGCTGGCCAGTCGGTTCTCATCACTGGAGGTGGTACTGGTATCGGTCTCGGGTGCGCGCGAGAACTCGTCGCGGATGGTGCGACGGTCGTTCTGGCAGCTCGGGACGTCGACCGATTGATGCGGGTCGCAGATGATCTGCGGGCAATCGCCGGGGGAGGCGCCGGAGTTGTCACGACGTCGTGCGATGTCACGAGTGAGGCCAGCGTCGAAGAAGCGTGTGGCGTGGCAGCCTCAGCGGGCCAGTTCACGATGGTTGTCGCCAATGCCGGCTTCGGATCGGGTGGGCCGATTCACCTGACATCGCTCGACGAATGGAATGGAGTTCTCGCCACGAACCTGACCGGAGCATTTCTCACGATCAAGCATTCGGTGGTTCATCTTGCGGCGAACGGTGGGGGTTCGATCGTCGGTATCTCGTCGATCGCAGGGCCCGTGACTCATCGATTCATGACCCCGTACGACGTGTCGAAGGCCGGTCTCGAAATGCTCATTCGCCAGACGGCAGATGAGCTCGGGTGTCGAAACATTCGCGCCAACGCGGTTCGTCCCGGACTCGTGCCAACCGATGCGACCGTTGGGTTGATGAGCATTCCTGCGATCGTGGACGATTACCTCGCGCAGATGCCGCTCAATCGAGTCGGAACCACCGATGACATCGGAAAACTCGTTCGCTTCCTACTCGGTCCGGAAAGTTCATGGATCACTGGAACGTGCATCAGCGCAGATGGAGGCCATCACCTGCGTCGTGGCCCGAACATCGAGCCAGCGATCGAGATGGTGCTCGGTGACGCCCGCTATCCAGCAGGACCGACGAGCTGAAACTGTTCTTAGTCCGAGGAATCGACAGTCTCAGATCTTGGCAAGATGACGTAACGCAACAGCGCTGTACATCGCGATTCCCGTTGTCATTGCAGCCTCGTCGTAGAAGACGCGGTTCGAGTGATTCGGCGCAGCTGTCATCGGATTGTGGTCGTGAGGTGTGGCACCGAGGAACACCATCGCACCGGGAACATGGTTGAGCACGTACCCGAAGTCTTCGGCGCCCATGACGGGATTGGGCAGCTCGATGAAGCGGTCGGAGCCGGCAACTTCGCGGGCAATGTCTCCTGCGATTCGGGCGTAGTCGACGCTGTTCACCGTCACGTCGTATCCATCGCGCAGTTCCACTGTGACCTCGAGATCATGAGCCCGGGCGACACCTTCGGCCACACGCTTCACGCCGTCGTGCACCAGTCGACGAGTGTGTTCACTGATCGCGCGAATCGTTCCGTTGATCTCGGCCGTTTCCGGGATGACATTCGACGTCGTACCCGCGTGGATCTGTGTCACCGTCAGCACACCCGGGTTGAAGACGTTCACTCGTCGGGTCATCATCGACTGCAGCGCTTGGACGATCTCGCACGCAGCAGGGATCGGGTCGATGGTTCGGAAGGGCTCACTCGCGTGTCCTCCTCGACCAGTGACCCTGATCGACAATGTGTCGCTCGAAGCCATGATCGGACCGCCGCGTGTGCTGAGGAATCCTGTGGGCAGTGATGATGTCGTGTGGATCGCTAAGGCTCCGGTGACAGCTGATGGTGATCCGTCGTTGAGCGGACCAACGTCGAGAAGACCCTCATCCAACATGTGGTTGGCGCCGTCATGGCCTTCCTCTCCCGGCTGGAACATGAACAGCACACGACCGTGCAACTCGGATTTCCGTCCGCTCAGCAATCGTGCGGCACCGGCAAGCATGGCGGTGTGCGTATCGTGACCACACGCATGCATCACATTGTCGATTCGGGAACTGAAATCGACCCCGGTGTCTTCCGGCATCGGCAGAGCATCCATGTCGCCACGCAGAAGAATCGTGGGACCGGGCTGCGAGCCCTCGAGCGACGCCACGATTCCCGAAGTTGTCTCATGCAGTGTGATCCCGAGCGGGAGTCCTTCGAGCGACGAGAGAACCTCATCACGTGTCCTCGGCAGGTGATTGCCGAGTTCCGGCCACTCATGAAGTCGGCGACGCATGGCGATGGCATCATCGAGGAGATCTCGAGCCTCGTCGTTGATGGTGGAGAGGTTTGCGGCTTCGCTCATGGGAGCATCGTAGACACGATGGTCGACGGTGTGGTCACCGAGGAATCGCCGGACAGAGGAGTGTCCAGAACATGACACCTGAACACTCCGAGCCAGAGCATGTGGGTCGTGCAGATGGAATCGAGTTTGTCGACATCGTCGATGAGAACGACTACGTCGTCGCCACAGTGACGCGAGCCGAGATGCGCAGAGACGTTCTCCGGCACCGGGCTGTGTTCATCGTCGTGATCGATGACGCGAGCCGCGTTCTCGTCCATCGGCGGTCGCCGCACAAGGACATCTGGCCCAGTTGGCTGGATTTCGCAGTTGGAGGTGTGCTGCAGCCGGACGAATCATATGAGGCAGCAGCGATACGCGAAGTGGCAGAGGAGATCGGGATCGATCACGTCGAGCTGGCGATCTTCGATGATGGCGTAGCTCGTCCGTACGACGATGACGACGTCCGTCTGTTCGGACGATGCTTCCTCTTGAAC
>JBJTGN010000077.1:0-3418 GCA_046093905.1 Actinomycetota bacterium | reverse complement strand
TCGTGAAGAACGCTTTCCAAGTGCTCTCGTCTTACTTTCAGCAACGTGTCCAGCTATCGATCAACAACCGACTCGTGCAGCGACTGTTTGAGAATTACCTCCAGCAGCCCTACGAGTTTCACCTCACGCATTCGTCTTCGCAGCTATTGCGGAACGTACAAGAGTATTCGGCGGCTATTGTCGGGAATGGAGTTGGGCCGAGTCTCATTCTCGCAACTGATTTTCTTACCGGACTGGGACTGCTCGCAGTACTCATCGCGGTTGAGCCGCTCTCCACGGTAGTCGTAGTGATTTTTTTCGCTATGAGCGCTTTCTTGGTTTTGAAAATCTCAAACTCGCGAACACGAAAGTGGGGACCCGAAAGGCTTGCCCATCGAGGTCGAATCATGGAGGCATTGGTTGCCGGATTTGGAGGAATCAAGGAAATCAAGCTCTTTGGGCGAGGACAGGAAGTGATTGAAACACATCGTGAAAGTCTGTACGGGGCGTCCCGGACGTTTTATCTCGTCGGGTTACTGCAAAGCATTCCTCGTACTGTCTTTGAAGTCGCCGCTGTCGCTTCAGTCGCCATAGTGGTCGCACTGTCCACAATTGGCGGAGCATCCACGGAAGACTCTCTGGTTATCGTCGCATTGTTCGGTGTTGTGGCGTTCCGAATGCTGCCGTCGGTCAATCGAGTCATCATGTCAATACAGCAACTCTCCATTGGGCGAGCTGCACTCGAAGGAGCTGTTGAGGGAATCGAACTGCCCATTCCTGATAAGAATCAAGTTGCGAGTCGTACGAGAGACCCATTTGGCGGTCTAGTTGTCACAGGTTTGCAGTATCGCTATCCCAATGTCGAGGCTCTCGTCATTGATGTCCAGCACCTTGAAGTTCGAGCCGGCGAGTCGCTCGGCATCGTTGGTGCGAGCGGGTCCGGCAAGAGCACGCGTGTCGACGTGCTCATCGGAGTACTGACGCCCGGTACTGGCACGATCGAATTTAACGGCGAGGACATCGTCGTGAATCCCCGCGACTGGCAAGACCGAATTGGATACGTGCCGCAACACGTATACCTAATGGACACCACAATTCGCCGCAACGTCGCATTCGGTCTACCCGAGAAGGCAATTGACAATCATCAAGTTGAAGAATCGTTACGAAACGCGAATCTTTGGCAATTCGTGCAGTCATTGCCCAACGGCTGGAACACCGTCGTCGGCGAGCGAGGGGTGCGACTCTCAGGCGGACAGCGCCAGCGGCTCGGCATCGCACGAGCGTTGTACGGCAGACCGGAAGTGATCGTGCTCGACGAGGCCACTTCGGCACTTGAGGCTGAGACCGAGCGCGAGATCGTGGAGTAATCCCGCCATATCGCGCGTGACCGCACGCTCATTGTCGTGGCCCACCGTACGTCGACCCTGGCATATTGCTCAAGACTGATTCGCCTCGAGGCTGGTCGCATTATTCAAGAAGGAAGCTTTGACGAAATTACTTCGGGATCATGAGTATCTTGACGAACCTGAGCTCTCGTGCCGGCCTCAGGTTCTTGCGAGGCAGACGGGCCGTGTCTCGCTGGACTTTGCTGCCGATCACAATTCCTTTAGCTACTTTGCTGGCTCTATTCTCAACGAGGCGTCGGATTCTCATCATGCCGATGAATACGTCTCGTGTCGGGCACCTCGGGATTGACGTCGAGTATGCACTATCGGAGCTCGACACGCTTCCAGCACGAGTGCGTCCGAGATTGCTCATCGTTCCAATGCGGATTGATCTGAAGGTTGCAAATCGTGCACTCGTCAGGGCTTGGAAAGACTCCGTGTGCTGGATTCCCCAGTGGCTGGGCGTGCCATTGATATGGCTACTGCGTTCGAACGATCGAACGCGAAGTCTCGTCTATCGGGCACCCAAGAACATCGCTGGAAGATTTCACTGGGGTGGGGACCCGTACGGCTTCACCGCAACCGGAGCCGCTCATCTTCGTATCGCTCCCGAACAGATGCAGATTGCTTGCCGTTCTCTTGAACAGATGGGACTTGACCTATCTCGTCCGTATGTCTGTCTGCATATTCGCGATAGTCGGTACCATCAGGTGCACTCTGGCTCGCAATGGAGAGAGCCGCAAGAGTGGCGCAACCTCGACCTCGGATTGTTCTCTCTCGCAGTTCAATCACTCGCCGAAGAGGGATATCAAGTCGTTCGACTCGGAGTTAATGCCAAAGAGAGACTATTGGGTGCAGACGAGAGAGAAGTATTCGATTACGCCACTAACGGGTTTCGCTCAGAGTTGATGGATGTAGTACTCGTATCACGGTGCGCTTTTATGGTCTCTACTAACTCGGGAATTGACAGCCTTGCGCAGACATTCCGTAAACCGCTCTACAACGTTGGTGTCATTGCTCCAAGCCAGCTCTACATTCACCGCAATCTATTCTCGATAATCCAGAGGTTTAGGGAAATCAGCACTGGAAGGCTTCTAAGTCTCAGAGAGTCGTTGGTGTTACCGAGGATTACGGACGCGAGCCTCGCTGAGATGGGACTTTCTGCCGTCCCCAATTCGGCAGATGAGATTGCAGATCTCGCGATTGAAGCAGATCAGCGCTTTAGGGGTGTGTGGGGCCCAACCGACGATGATTTGAACCTGCAGCGTCGTTTTCAGGCGCTACTTCCATCTGAATTCCGCAGGTTCCCTATACGTGGAGGAATCGGAACGGCATTTCTCAGGAGGCACCGAGACTGGCTCGACTAGCGTTTTGAATCTGATTCGTCAGGTTCAGGTGGATAGCGTGAGTCTCAGACAGAGGGCAGTAGCTCAGTTGGTAGAGCATCGGTCTCCAAAACCGACGGTCGGGGGTTCAAGTCCCTCCTGCCCTGCAAGACGCACAGAAATGAAGTCGCACAGCGCGCCGGCTTCCGTGCCCCGATAGCCTCACAAGTCCGTATGAATATGGATTTGAACCGCCAGCAGAAGCGCGCCATGCGCCGCATGGGGGCCGTCAACGAGCAGGGTGCCCCGGTGCGCCAGCCGGTCGCCCCCACGCAGGTGCGCGAGCGCGTCGGCGCGGCGCAATACGTGCGCGAAGTTCGCGATGAGATGCGCAAGGTCTCGTGGCCCACGGGTGCCGAAGTGCGGCGCTACTCGATCATCGTGCTCGTCGCAGTGGTGGTCGTGACCGTGTACGTGTTCGGGCTCGACTCGCTCTTCGGTGTTCTTTCCGGCTGGCTCTACAAGGACTGATGCTCATGACCTCTGACGACCTCACCACCCAACCGCTCGTCGACGCGGAGTTCGACCTCTCAACACAGGAGAGCGAAGAAGAAGTCATCGACCGCCCGTGGCTGCGACCCGGCAAGTGGTACGTAGTACACAGCCAGTCGAGTTACGAGAAAAAGGCGCTGCAAGCCATGCAGGCGCGCGTGCAGTCAATGCACTTGA
>JBJTGN010000076.1:0-21314 GCA_046093905.1 Actinomycetota bacterium | reverse complement strand
GTCCTCCGCAATGAGATCGACGACCCCATTCGACACCTGCACGTCGAGGGGTCCGATTTCTCGAGGATGAAAGACTCCGAGACCGCCCCCTTCGATCCTCGCCGGGCCACCCATCCCGATATTCGATCCGTGACAGGCGATCACAACATCACAACATCCGAGAATTGCAGCATTACCAGCGAAGCAATACCCGCCGGTGATGCCGACGAGAGGAACAAGACCTGAGAGACGCGCGAAATCGTGGAATGCCCAGCAATCGAGTCCCGAGACTCCGAGTCCGTCCGTATCCCCCGGCCGACCTCCACCACCTTCGGCGAAGAAGACGACCGGCAATTGCAGCCTCTCTGCTACGTCGAACAGTCGATCCTTCTTCCGGTGATTCTGTGTTCCCTGCGTGCCGGCAAGAACGGCATAGTCGTACGACATAACCACCGTGCGGGCGACATCGGATTCGAAGTGCTCGCCGTTCACACGTCCAATTCCACCGATGAGGCCGTCCGCCGGGGTCGACTCGATCAGATCCTCGACGGAGCGACGTCGTCTTTGAGCTGCGATCACGAGCGGTCCGTATTCGACAAAAGTGTCCTCATCCACGAGATCAGCGACGTTCTCGCGAGCTGTTCGCCGGCCAGCCTCATGACGGCGATGCGTCGCGTCCACTCGGGCGGCGTCCGACCCTTTGTGGTGACGATGTACGACCTCGAGGAGGTCTCGACGCTCACCGACGGCTCCCTGCACCAGCTGTAGTTCCTCGTCGACGGTGCTCTCCGTCGACATCAGAACACCTGGTTCGAACGTGATGAGATCTTCGCCCTTGCGCACCGTCTGTCCGATTTCGACTCGAACGTGCGACACGCGACCTGCCACCTCGACCGTCACATCATGTTCCATCTTCATGGACTCGAGCACGACGACCACTGCACCGCTCGGAACCTCGGCGCCGGCTCGTACAACCTTCACGACAGTTCCCTGGAGCGGCGACCGCACGATCACGATGTCGGACGTCATCGGTCAGGGACCAAATCCGAAAGGTGTCAGCGGTTCGTTGGGAAACGAACAGGAATCGTTCGTGGCCCGCGTACTTGACCGCCTGCCCACGTCACTCCGGCAGGGTCCGAGACTTCGAATTCCGGGATTCGCTCGAGCCAGGTTTCGATCGACACGCGCAACTCCATTCGAGCAAGGTTCGATCCTGCGCAGCGATGAATTCCCGCGCCGAATGCCACGTGTCGATTGATCGCTCGATCGAGGATGACCTCATCAGGATTCTCGAACACTTCAGGGTCCCGATTCGCTCCGGGGAAGTTCATGAGCACACGTTCACCGGCCTTCATCGGGCAGCCCTTGTACTCGACATCTTCACCGAGGCGGCGAGCCATCGTCACCGGCGAATAGGCACGCAGGAGTTCTTCGATCGCGGTTGGCATCAATTCGGGTTCTGCAACGAGCCGCTTACGGTCGTCCGGGTGCGCAGCAAGATGCCACAATGACGATCCGATCGATGACCAGGTTGTGTCCACGCCCGCGATGAGCAGAAGGCTGCACATTCCGAGAATCACAGTGTCGTCGATGGGCGCCCCATCGATCTCCGTGTGGAGCAACTCGGAAATCAAGTCGTCACCGGGGTTCGTGCGTCGACTCGCCAATGCTTCCGTGAAGAAGTTGATGACCCCAGTCATACCTCGGACACGACGCTCCTCATCGAACACGAACTCCAGCACGTCTCGCACCCAACCGGTGAAGGTGTCGCTCATGGATTCGGGGACACCAAGAATGTGCGCGATCACTCGCACCGGAATCTGCTGTGCATAATCAGCAGCCGCATCTGCCGAACCTGTTTCGATGAAGGTGTCGATCAAGCGATTGCACAGATCACGAGTCATGCCTTCGTACGACAATGTCTTCTGGGGGCTCATCCACGGAAGGATCAGACGCCGTGTCCAAGTGTGCAATGGCGGGTCCGAGGAAATCGGTGGCACTCCATAGGGAAGGAGTGCAGGCTGGGAATTCGCAGCGCCCGGTCCGAGCCCGGAGGGCGGCGGAACAACGGCAATTCCGTTTCCCGAGGGGAACTTCTCGATGTCCCGAGCGATCGCTGTGACATCTTCATATCGAGTCGGCAGCCATGAGCCGCCCCAGCGGTCCGAGTGAGCGATCGGACACGTCGGTCGCAGTTCCGCCCAGATGCGGTACGGGTCGTTGATGTAGTCGAGGTCGAAGATGTCGTAATCGCTCGCCCAGTCCGTAACCGGCTGGATCTTGGCAACGTTCTGATCAGTCATGAATCTCCCCCCGGATGACGTTCACGATCCTAGAGCGTGGGCGGCTGTCTCGCCCACCAAGACCGGCCAGAACACCTCCGGGTAGTCGTGTCCCATACCTGGGATCTCCACCAAACGGGAACGAGGAATGACCTCGGCGGTTCTCCGACCACCTGAGATGTCGATCAACGTGTCCGCCGTGCCGTGGAGAACAAGTGTCGGGGACGTCACCCGGCGGAGTCGGTCCGAGCGACTCCCGTCACGGCGGGCCGCCTGGTACTGACGAGCGACTCCCGCCGGACGACAGGCTCGATCGAAGGCTTCTCCGGCGATCCTGCCCTGCAGTTCCTCGTCGACGAATCCCGGACTTCCCCAGACGCGCTGCCCGGCGAGGTGAGCAGCAATTGCAGCCTCTCTCGTAGTCGCCCCTGGGGTCAGGAGCAAGACTCGGGCCTCCTCAGTCGGGCGACCGACATCGGGATCACCGGTCGTCGACATCACAGAGATCAAGCTAGCGCATCGGTTCGGATGGTCGATGGCGAACGTTTGAGCGATCATGCCGCCAAGCGACACTCCGAAGACATGAACGTGCTCGAGGCCCAGATGATCGATGAGTGCCAGCACATCATGTGCCATGTCCGACAACCCGTAGCCGTCGGGCCCATCACTCGACAACCCGACATCACGATTGTCGAAACGGATGACGTGAAATCCCGCTTCGACGAACTTCGCGACGAGTTCGACTCGATAGTGAATGCACTGGTTGCTCAATCCATTGATGAGAACCAACGTTGGATCTGTGGGCGATCCATACGTCTCATAATAGATGTTCAGATCACCGTGTGCACACAACGGCATGTCACCCTCCTGGGTTCGCTCGAAGATGGTCGAATCGACTGGTCGGCCGTGTTCGTCGATAGCAGTCGACGATCGGCGCGAGTTCATCAGGACTCGCGCCATGAAGAATCACTCCGTCGACACCGAGGTCGAACTGTGCGCGCACCTTGTCGACACACTGCTCCGGTGACCCGGTAGCAGCAGGAGCAAGCCATTCAGGGGGTATCAGCGTCGATACGTGCTCCAATTGCTCCGTCGTTGCGGTCGCGTCGAGTGCACCCCGAAACGACTTCACGAAGTTGTCGTCCCGGAATCGTCGCAGGATGTCGGGATCCCATTCGTTCGTCGACACCATGAGATCTCCATAGGCCTGCAGATACGTCGCCAAGCGGCCGACGGTTTTCTTCAGGCGGACATTCTCGGGAATGTGATCTCCAATCGTTGCGAAACACGACCAGACGCGCACCTTTGCCGGATCACGTCCTGCCCGTTCAGCTGCACGCTTCACGGTCTCGACACAACGGGCAGTCGTCTCATCTGTGAAGAACGTGTGCAGAATCACGCAGTCGAATGCCCGTCCTGCGAGTTCGAGAGTGTTGCGACCGAACGCGGTAATTCCCAGGGGAATGTCCTCATCGAAGGTCGGATCGAGAGCAAGAACGGGATAGCTCCCCATTGGGCCGGAATGGCCGACGATGACTTCGCCCTTGAAGAGACGGCGCATCACCTGCGCGAAATCCTCCATCTCGGCTGTCTTGATGGTCGGCAGACCGAAAGCCTTGAACACCGGACCGATCCCTCGACCAATACCGAGGCAGAAACGCCCACCGGTGAGACGGTGCATCGTCGTGGCATACGAGGCAGTCACGAGTGGATGTCTCGTATTGTGGTTCGTTGCAGCGGTGGCGATTCCAATCGATTCCGACACTGCCCCTACAGCTCCGGACAGGGTCACGGCCTCTTTGATGTTGAACCGCTCGGAAATGAAACATCCACCGATACCCAACTCTTCAGCCCGTCGAACCTCGTGGATCAAGTCGTGAGGTGACTTCGGAGCGCCCGGCAGTGTGTAGAAGCCGAGCTCGTTCATCTGAACGGGAGACGCCGGTGTCATCGTCGAGCCGTCGTTTCGAACTCGGCCATCTCGGGGTGGCGGGTGAGTTCCCAGAACTCCAACAAACTGAATGGCCAGTTCTGTGAAACCCGTCCAGTCGAGTTGCGGTACCAGCTGTTGACCGAAGCCACCCCCCAAGCCATCTGCTTGTTCCCGAGATCGATGCGCTCATTGAAGGAGTCGTGGACTGCTCGCTTTACTTCGATCGATGCCAGATCTTTCCTCAACATCATTTCGAGACAGCCAAGAATGTACGTGCTCTCACACTCGGAGAAGAAGATGATGCTGCCATTGACCACGATGTTGGTATTCGGTCCGTAGATGCAAAAGAAATTGGGAAAGCCCGGAATGGCCATTCCCAAGAAGGCCCGAGCGTCGCCATCCCATTCTCGGTGAAGATTGCGTCCGTCCGTCCCAATCACCTGCATCGGTGTCAGGAAGTTCGCTGCGTCGAATCCGGTTGCAGAGACGATCACGTCGACATCGACACGCTGGCCATCCCGTGTCACGATCCCGTCGACATCGATGTGGTCGATCGATTCGGTGATCAGAGAGACATTGTCCCGCTTGAGAGTCTTCAACCATGATCCGTTGTCGAGAACGATGCGCTTCGATGCCGGGGGGTATGAAGGAACCACTTTCTCGATCAGATCGGGTCGATCCGCCAGAACGTGTTCGAAGTAGGTCGTCAGCAGATCACGCAATTCACGATTCGATACGCTCACCGACAATCCGCCGTCGTCCCACGTCGGATCGACGACACACGAAGGAAGGACACCTTCCGTCGCTCGCCAGAAGAGTGTGAACCGATACCACTGCGCGTAGCCAGGAACCGTCTTCAGGAGCCACTGGAATCCCGACGGAACCTCTTCGTGGTAGTGCGGGACAGGAAACAGCCACGTCGGCGTGCGCTGGAAAATGGCAACGGACGCAGCACCTCGAGCGATTTCCGGGATGAGTTGAATCCCGCTCGCTCCCGTACCGATGACTGCGACACGCTTTCCACTCAGATCCACATCAGAACGCCACTGCGCCGAGTGGAACATGGGACCTGCAAAGGATGACATTCCGGGAATGTCGGGGATCTTCGGACGGTTCAGTTGTCCGACCGCGCTGATCACGGCGTCCGCGTGCACTGTTCGACGAGCGCCGGACGCCGTATCGTGCAGCGAGACCGCCCACCGAGACGTGTCGGATTGCCAGGTGAGCTGCTCCACCTCGGTGTGAAACGACATCCGGCCTCGAAGACCGAATCTGTCGGTGCAACTGCGGAAGTAGTCGAGCAGCACATCCTGGGTCGAGAAGTGATACGGCCAATCATGTCGCTGGGCGAACGAGTAGCTGTAGACGTGATTGGATGAATCGACCCTGCAACCCGGATAGGTGTTCTCGAGCCATGTGCCACCGACATCGGCGTTCTTCTCGATGATTTCGAAACTCACCCCCGCCTGCTCCAGGCGGTGTGCTATGAGAATCCCCGACATGCCTGCTCCGATGACGACGACGTGGAAATCGCGATCAGGGGCGATCTCTTCCTTGCGCCAGGAGGGTCGACGGAGGTCATCGCCCGTCACGGACAATTCTTCGAGCATCAGCGGCACATACTCGTTCCCGACATCGGTACCAACCGCGAACGACATGATGGCCACGAGGTCATCTCGTGAGCACGAACGAGTCTCACTGCCGTCTCGATAGGCGCGAAGAAAGTCGTATGCAATCGCTCGAATGTCAGCCTGCTGCTGACTCGTCAGTCCGCCCTGCTCCTGAGCCGCAAGCAATAGATCTGGCCGGAGGTCGTTGCGCAGGATCGACAGGTCGCCCGTCCGATGCGCGAGCGCTGGGAGCAGAGAGGTCAACTGTGCCTGAGCCAGCGCCTCTTTCATGTCACTGTCAGTGGCATCGAACCTCATGATCCCCATTCGTTCACTCGCCAACTCTTGCCCACTCGAGTCTTCGGCCCGCGTTCCCCCCTGGACACCGGAACTCTGCCGCAACTCAATTATCCTCACATCGTGTCCGACGCACGAGATACTCCCCGTGCCGGAATCGTAGTGCCCGTCGCTGAGCTCACCCCCGTTCTCGACTTTCTGACCGAATCGATCGGTTTCCTCGTGGAAGACATTTTCCCCGCCGATGATCCTCGTCGATGCACCGTCTTCGGATTCGGCAGTCGGCTGCATCTGGAATTGGGAACTCCTCGACCGACAACCATCCGGCTCAGGACCACGGACCCCGAACTTCTGAATCGAGGTCTCGTTCGAGGACCCGATGCGCTGAACATCGAATTCGAGAACGCGGAGCCAGACCTGCACCTTCCTCCACTGGTCAGTTCGTTCTCGATCACTCACGCTGCCGACTCCTGGCACACCGGTCGAGCCGGCATGAACTATCGCGATCTCGTCCCCGACCGCCAGGGTGGAGCTGTCATCGCCTCTCACATCCGCATCCCGGGAGCAGGTCCCGTGTCCGACTACGTACACTTTCATGACATCGCTTTTCAGTTGATCTTCTGCCGACGAGGCCAAGTCACTGTTGTGTACGAGGATCAGGGTGAGCCGTTCGTCCTCACGGCAGGAGACTGTGTCACCCAACCTCCGCGAATCCGGCATCGAGTCCTCGAGAGTTCCGATGATCTCGAAGTGATCGAGATCGGGTATCCCGCCGAACACATCACACGAGCCGATCCATCGATCTCCCTGCCGACAGCAACCTTCGATCCATCTCGCTCCTGGGACGGTCAGACGTTCGTCCGCCATCGTCGCTCCACAGCACCATCGGATGTGATCGCAGCCGGTGTCACTCGCACGGACACCGGTGTTGCTCGTGGGACACACGATCTCGCTGATGTCTCACAAATCGATATCGACGCATCGACCTGGGAGTGTCCGCAGGCCAGCGACAAGGAGTTCGTCCTTCTCGTCGCGCTCGAAGGAACTGGCGAAGGTCGAGTCGACGGAGACTCAACATCTGAGTCGAACTCCCTCGCTCCAGCGTCAGCCCTCGTTGTTCCCGTTGGGCATCACGCCACTGTGACGTCCACTGGTCGCCTCTCGCTACTCCAAGTTCGCATTCGAACGATCTGAACGACGTCTCTACTGGCGCCCCATTGCGCTGCGCTCTTCTGACGCACGCAGTTCCTTTTCGGCTTCTGCCGTAGGTGAGACAAGTTGAATCTCCACGTACTCGAGGTCGCCAGCAAATGGGTAGCCGTCCTTGCGATTTCCGTACACTTCCCCAACGGGAGATCCATGGTCGTAGCCGACACTCGGGCCGACACTCGACATGGTGCGCATCACGAATGGCACCTCGATCTCTCCACACGGTGATCCATCGACGAAAAGACGAGCGACACCGTTGCGGCCCAAGCGGCGAAATTCGATTCCCACCACTGATTCTCCTTCAGGCACTCGCAGCGACGACGTCGCGATGTGGTGCTCACCGAAGCAGTTGTAGTCGAACATCAAGCGACCTTCGTGAATGAAGATGCTGATACCTGAGTTCTCGGTCCCGGACGCATAGATGACGCCATTGTCGTCGGTGCCGCGATGAATTCGAGCCGTCAGATCCCAACTTCGACCACCGATCGGTGCCGATGCCTGGGCTGGCAGTGGCGACATGGGTGGCCGATAGACGTAGCGGCGAGACGAAGGGTGAATCGTACGATCCTCGAAACGAGCACCGAACAATTCGACTCCGCGGTCGTCGAGAGGGAGAACGCCTTCCCGCTCGGCTTCTTCCCACCACAGACCGATCAGCGACCGCAGACGTTCGGGTTCGGCCTCGGCCAGATCGTGCACCTCGGAACGATCGACGGCGACGTGATACAACTCCCAGCGATCGTCGTCGAAGGCTGTTCCCATCTGGTGACGCGTCACTGCCTTCCAACCGTCGCTGTAGATGGCCCGGTGTCCAACCATTTCGAAGTACTGCACGGTCTTACGCGACGGTGCCGCTGCATCGACGAACGAGTACGCAAGCGATTTCCCAGTGACCGGCATCTGTTCGTATCCTCGGTACACCTCTGGCGGCGTCACCCCGAGAATGTCGTAGATGGTCGGAACGAGATCGTTGACGTGATGGAACTGATCACGTATCTCTCCTCGGGCATCGATCCCCCGAGGCCAACTGACGATCAGAGGAACATGGACTCCACCCTCATGAACG
Source organism: Actinomycetota bacterium (assembly GCA_046093905.1). Classification (GTDB taxonomy): domain Bacteria; phylum Actinomycetota; class Acidimicrobiia; order Acidimicrobiales; family Ilumatobacteraceae; genus Casp-actino8. The sequence continues at coordinate 12,938 of JBJTGN010000076.1, read as the reverse complement.
TTCTGCTTGTACCACTTGAACGGCGTGTTTCCGGCCTGGGCCCATCCCCAGGGATAGTTCGAATGACTGTGAGGCCCGCCGATCTCGTCGATGCGAGCGATTGCCTCATCCGGGGTCTCGATCACGAAGTTGAAGAACTTCATCTCGTGCAGCACACCGAATGGTCCACCTTCTTGACTTGCTCCGTTGTCTGCAAGGAGCACGAAAATCGTGTTGTCCGCAACTCCGAGATTCTCCAGTCCTGCGCGCAAACGCCCGATCTGATCATCCGTGTGATCCAAGAATGCAGCGAATGCCTCCTGCAAACGGCACGCCAACTTCTTCTGGTTGTCCGACAAAGAGTCCCACGGTTCGACACCAGGGTTTCGCGGAGCGAGTTCCGTCTCTGGCGGAATCACGCCGAGTCGCTTCTGATTCTCGAACCAGCGCTCCCGGATGACATCCCAACCTTCGTCGAAAGCTCCGCGATACTTGTCGAGGTAGCGACGCGGAGCTTGATGCGGAGCATGCGTCGCCCCAAGGGCGAAGTACATGAAAAATGGGCGGTCGGGGCGGATCGACAAGGAATCGTGCATGAAGCCAATGGCTTTGTCGACAAGATCCTCGGTGAGGTGATAGCCATCTTCCGGACCAGCTGGTGGATCGACGAAGTGATTGTCGTAGACGAGTTCGGGATGGAACTGGTCGGTTTCACCGTCGAGGAATCCGTAGTAGCGGTCGAAACCGCGCTGAAGCGGCCACTGGTCGTAGGGGCCGGCAGCTGAAGCATCGGTCATCGGGCAGAGATGCCATTTGCCGAGTGCGAACGTTGCATATCCCTCGTCTCGGAGAACCTCGGCGATCGTGGCTGCATTGTTCGAAATACTTCCGCGCATGTGGGGGAATCCGGTCGAAAAATTGGAGATGCCGCGCATGCCGACCGCATGGTGGTTTCGCCCGGTGAGAAGAGACGCACGTGTGGGTGAACACAGCGGGGTGACGTGGAAATTCGTGTACCTCAATCCTTGGGAAGCGAGCGCATCGATATTCGGAGTCTCCATCGTCGAGCCGTAACAACCGAACTGGGAGAAGCCGAGATCGTCGAACAGGACGAAGATGACGTTCGGTGCCGATTCTCCCGGGTGTTTGCGAGTCGGCCAATGAGGAACCGACTCAGCGACAGTTCGACCGATGGCGCCTTGGAACCCTTCGTAATCCTTCATGCTCTGCCAATCCTTTCCGGACCCGAATCGAGAAATTGACAATACCTCTGCCACTTCCTACCCTCGCATCATGACCGAGACCGCACATCGAACGCAACATCATCCGCGACCCGTAGCGCTCGTCGCGAACGCCCATTTCTATGTCGGCCCTGAACTCGCCCGGCATCTTGCATCGCGCGGTTTCGATCTCGTTCTCGGAGAGGCAGCCCGACCTCTGGTCGAGGAACTCGAGGCATCCGGCTCCGTCGTCCATGTCGTCGACGGAGTACGCGATCTCAGCAACGCAGAGGCTCATCAACGACTCGTGGATGGAGCCATGACAACGTTCGGCCGACTCGACTCAGCGGTCATGTTCTCAGGAGACATCGTCACCGGTCGATTCGTGAATTCGACGATCGATGATCTCCATGCGGTTGTGCGCGGTTGTCTCGAAGCTCCGTATCACTTCATGAAGTCTGTTGTTCCACCGATGATCGATGCCGGACAAGGCCAGGTCCTCGTCATCACGAGTGCATCGGCCGCCCGTCCGACTCCGGGAGCACCGCTGTATTCGGCGGCTCGCGCCGGCGCCTCGATGCTGGTGCGCAACGTTGCCGACGAGATCGCGCGAACTGGCGTCCAGGTGAATGCTGTCGGCACCAATTTCATGGACTTCCCTGCATTCCTGAAAGCATCGGGAGCGGCCGATCCAGAAGTGCGCGCCAAGATCGAAGCCCAAGTTCCGATGCGCAGACTCGGGACGATGGACGAATTCGCGGCGTTCTGCATGGCGTTCCTCGACGGATCGAGCCGCTTCACAACAGGACAGTTCGTGGCATACGCAGGCGGCTGGGCGTAGTCGGAAGAAGTGTTCGTGGCATCCCGAATCAACTACGGTTCCTCGGCGAGATCACCATGGCTACAGCGACTGAACCTGCACAAACGATCGTCACCCTCGACCTCGAAGGTGTCCTGATACCGGAAGTCTGGATTGCCGTCGCCGAGGCGACCGGTATCGAGGCTCTACGGCGCACCACGCGAGATGAGCCCGATTACGACGTCCTGATGAGCCAGCGTTTGGCGATACTCGCCGAGAACGATCTGTCGATGAGTCGCATCGAGACGGTGATTGCCGGGTTGTCTCCTCTTCCAGGAGCGCGTGAGTTCCTCGATCGCCTGCGCGACATGACCCAGGTTCTGATTCTGTCGGACACCTTCGAGCAATTCGGTCGACCCTTCATGCGCCAATTGGGCATGCCGACCCTCCTGTGCCATCGTCTCATCGTCGACAACGATCGGATCATCGACTACGAACTTCGCCAGAACGATCAGAAACGACAAGCTGTCGAAGCGCTACGCACACTCAATTACCGCGTGCTCGCCGCTGGAGACTCGTACAACGACACAGCGATGTTGGGAGCTGCCGACGCAGGATTCCTTTTCCGAGCTCCCGACAACGTCATTCGAGAGTTCCCACATTTCCCTGCGTTGACCGTGTACGACGACCTCCTCGATCAGATCGCGAACTGGATCAACTGATCACGGTGGTGTGACGAGGTTCCCGACCTGGTTGACCGTCAAGATGATCGACGGAATCGCCGGCGACACCAATGGATCTGCAAGAAGAACTGTGTCGAGCGTCGCTTGGAGTGGTTTGTTCGGCTGGGTCGGATCCCACATGATCTCGTAGTAATCGCAGGACACGTCACATTCGACGTCGACGTACCAGTTGATCATTGCAACGGATCGGGGTGAGTTTGCGACCGTATAGAAGTGTGTATTCGACCACGGAACGTTCACGCCGTTCTTGCGAATCCATATCTCGACCAGTGTTTCTGTGCCGCCCTGAAGGTGGCTGTACTGCGCAGAGAACTGGACGTTGTAGATGCCCGGTTGGGTGAACGAAATTCTCGAACCGCCTTGGCTTCCAGTCGGACCACCGTCCTCTGGATCGACATTGGGCGACACGCAGCCATCGCCCCCCGCACCGGGAATGAACACACCGTCAGTAACGCCCACGTAGTCGAACAACATCGGAACAGCGCCTGAGGCAAGAGTGTTCACCTGTGTGCACTGATCCCAGAAAGAACCGAAGTCTCCGAAGCCGACAGGCCCGGGGACTCCTCGAGGACCTACAGGGCCAGTCGCACCGGTCGATCCGCGCGGCCCTTGCACTCCTTGAATACCTTGCGGTCCCGCCGGGCCAGGTTCGCCCTGAATGCCAGCTGGACCTGCTTCACCCTGCGGGCCAGCCGGACCGATTGGTCCGCAGTTCCCCTGCTCGCCTTGAGGCCCCGTCGCTCCGGTTGCGCCGGTCGCTCCCGTTGCACCAGGTTTGCCCTGCTCGCCCTCTGGACCTTGTGCGCCAGGCTCTCCCTGCTCGCCAGCGGGTCCCGTCTCTCCCGGAATGATGCAGTTTTCCTCGATCAACGCAAGCAACTGCTCGTCGGTCAGATCTGAGCCAGCCCCGACATCAGCGCCATCATCACTGAAATCACAGCGAGGAAAGAAGAACGCAATGATCGCAAGGATCAACGCAAGAAGACCGAGAGTGAACAATCGTCGATGTGCCTTGCGGGCCTCATGGACTTCGGTGTACTCCGGCTCGCCCTGCTCCGGGACTTCTGCCTCTTGGCCGGGTTCTGATTCAAGTGATTCCGACATGTGTCGACCTACCGCACTTGAACAACGAGGGCAACATACCGAAATGCTCTGCCGATGTCATGGATCTGCGATGCGCTCTGCCTCTACGGATAGAGAACACTGCGAATATTCAGGACGTCAGTTCGGGACTCGCGATGAAACGATTCGCGATTTCGCGATCTGTGATTTCTCGATCTGTCAGACCTCTTCGGGGAAATGACACGCAAGACGACGGTTCGAGCCGATGTCGTCCAACGGTGGTTCGGTCGATGCACACACCTCTTGGGCCTTCCAGCACCGAGTTCGGAAGCGACAACCCGATGGAGGGGCGATCGGCGATGGAACTTCACCCGACAGAATGATCCTCTTGTGATCCTTCGCTCGTACGGGGTCGGCAACAGGAACTGCCGACAACAAGGTCTTCGTGTAGGGGTGTCGAGGCGAGGCGTACAGAGATTCGGCAGGACCACTTTCGACGACCTTGCCGAGGTACATCACCGCAACGTCATCGGAAATTCGGCGAACCACCGAGAGGTCATGGGCAATGAAAACGTACGACAGTCCGAGGTCGGATTGAAGTCGACGCATGAGATTGAGAATCTGAGCCTGAATGGAAACGTCGAGCGCCGACACAGGTTCGTCAGCGACGACGATGTCCGGATCGAGCGACAGTGCGCGAGCGATGCCGATGCGCTGCCGCTGACCGCCGGAGAACTCGTGCGGGAAGCGGTTGTAATGCTCCGGATTGAGGCCGACGATCTCCATCAATTCCTGCACTCGCGACTTCACGCCGTGAATCGGCTCGATTCCTTGGACACGCATGGGTGTCGAAATGATGTGTCCCACGCTGTGCCGCGGATTCAATGACGAGTACGGGTCCTGAAACACGATCTGCGCACGTCGCCGAAAATTGCGCAAACGCTTGCCATGAAGTTGCGTCACATCTTGGCCATCGAGAAGAAGTGACCCCGAGTCGGGTTCGAGAAGACGCGTCATCACTCGCGCAAGGGTCGACTTCCCACAACCGGATTCGCCGACAATGCCAAGAGTCGTTCCGCGTCGCAGTTGAAACGACACGTCGTCGACGGCTTGAACATGTCCGGTCGGACGACCCAACCACCGTGTCGACCCCGCGGCAAAGAACTTGGTCAGATTGCGACCCTCGAGCACGATGTCGGAACTCATCACAGGGGTCCTTGTGCAGGTGACTTGGAAAGATCGATCTTGATCGCATCTGTCAAATGGCACGCCGACTCCGAAGACGTGCCCGCCACCGATCTCAGGACCGGAACTTCAGACGCACACTTCTCCTCGATCGATGAAGCAAACGAACAACGCTGATGGAAAGCGCAACCCGATGGTGGCGAAATCATCGAGGGGGGCGTTCCCGAAATGGCGAACAGTTCGCTCTCCCCCGACTCACCCAAACTGAGGACTGACCTCAAGAGTCCCCACGAATACGGATGGGTCGGATGGTCGAAGAGAGAATTCACATCGGTTCGCTCCACAACCCGTCCTCCGTACATGACGAGCACGTCATCAGCGGTCTCGGCGACGACTCCAAGATCGTGTGTGATCAGGATGATCGACATTCCCTCGGAGCGCTGCAGTTCCATCATCAGTTCGAGAATTTGGGCTTGCACCGTGACATCGAGAGCTGTGGTTGGTTCATCGGCGATCAGGATCCGCGGATTGTTGACAAGGGCAATTGCGATCACGATTCGCTGGCGCATGCCGCCGGAAAGCTGATGCGGGAACTCGTCGATTCTGCGAGACGGATTGGGGATGCCGACCTTGGTGAGCATGTCGAGGCTCACTGCTCGAGCTTCACCCTTCGACGCTTTCGGGTGATGCGCAAGAAACGCCTCACTGATCTGATCGCCGATCGTGTAGTAGGGATTGAGGGCCGACATTGGATCCTGAAAGACCATGGCGACCTGGCTTCCTCGGATATTGCGCACCTCCTCTTCGGGCAGAGTCAACACATCGACGCCACCGACAAGGATCCTTCCCGTCGTTGTCGCCGACGAAGAGGTGTTCAATCGCATGATCGAGCCTGCGGTGACCGATTTCCCCGAACCGCTTTCGCCGACGATGCCGAGAGTCGATCCCGCTCGAAGATCGAAGGACACATTGCTCACCGCGCGCACCGCGCCATCTGGAGTATTGAACACGACTGAGAGATCCTGAACGGACAAGACGACTTCACTCGTCGTCACCGTCGACTGCGTCGCGGCCGAGTTCACTTGACGCGCACCCGTGGATCGAGGATGCCGTAGAGCACATCCACAACGACGTTGGCCAAGACGATGAACACAGCCGACACCATCGTCGTCCCGACGAGGACAGGCAGATCGGAGTCGACAACTGCCCTGATCGTCAAGCGACCCATACCCGGAAGCGAGAAGACGCTTTCGGTGATGATTGCGCCTCCGAGGAGAGCGGCGAAGTCGAGTCCTGCAACGGTGACGATCGGAATCATCGTCGATCGCAGCACGTACTTGCGAAGAATCGTTCTTTGGCGAAGTCCCTTTGCGAGACCGAGTCGAACGAAATCTTCGTTCATGGCTTCGAGCATGCCGTTACGAGTCAGGCGGACATACGAAGCTGCAGACAGAATGGCGAGAGTTGCCCATGGCAGAAGCATCGACGTGAAGAAACTGCTCGGGTCTTCGAAGGGCGAGGCATAGGCAGGAAACGGAACGATGCGAAGCCAGATGACAAACGTGAAAAGGACGAGCAGCCCGATGTAGAACGTCGGCAAGCTGACGCCGACGGCGCTGAAGCCAGTAGCCAAACGATCCTGCCACTTCCCCTTCTTCAGGGCCGCAACTGCTCCAAGGCTGAGCCCGATGATCATCCACAACGCGAATGCTCCGAGCGCCAAGTAGGCCGTCACAGGGAAAGTCTTGGAAATCAGATCGGTTACGCACCGCTTCTGGTTGAACGAGTAGCCGAGTGACGGTGCTGGACACTCGAATGCTGCGGCACCAGTTCCGTATTCGCGTCCAGCAAAGATCCCCTTGAGGAATCGCCAGTATTGCTCGAGAAGTGGCTTGTCGTAGCCGAGTCGGATGCGATTGGCTTCGATGAGCTCGGGTTTACAGTTCTTGCCACACGTCAGCGCCGCTGGGTCCGAGGGCAAGAGAGCGAAGATCACATACGTGACGAAGGAAACGGCGAGTAGCAGAACAACGGCAAACATGAGTCGCCGCATCACGAAGACCAACATCGCTCACTCCTCTCCGTCAATCGATAAGTCGATGGATCACCCTGTGGGTGCCGGCCAACGACCGACACCCACAGGAATCCTGAATCACTGAATGACGTACAAGTCGCCGAAGTTGAAGGAACCGAATGGAGCCCAACGGTACGTGTTGCCCACCTTCGAACCCCAGATGTCCTGGGCCTTCGAGAAGACGCCCGGAATCGCCCAGAGGCGATCGACCACGTACTGATTGAGCTCCTGCCACAGCTTGGCCTGAGCCATGCGATCAGTCACCGCCTTGGCTTCTGTGACCTTGGCGTCGAACTCTGCCTGATCGGGATCTCCATCATTACGGGTGAGCGTGAAGCCACCACCGGTTGCAAACAACTCGGGAATGACTGTCGACGCGTTGGCCCAGTCGGGACCCCAACCAGCGCGGGAGATGTCCCACTCGGTTTCCGGGTTCATGACGGTCGGGTAGTACTTGCTCGGCTCGACGGCCAAGGACTTGACGGTGATGCCGATCTTGCTGAGTGACTCGATCCAGATCGACACATTCTTCTGCCACGTCGGCGTGTCGGGGTGCATGAAGCCGATTCCGTTCTTCACGTACTCGACCACATCCGGGCAGGTCGCAGCTGCAGCGTCGAGAGCCGCCTGGGCTGCCTCGACATTCGGCGTCCCGTCTTCGTTCAAACCCTCAGGAAGCTTCGTCGGGGCATAGTCCGGAACGAGGTTCGGTTTGATGAAGCCGTCAGCAAAGTCTCCGGTGTATGGGCCACCTCCGGCGGTACGCAGAGCCTCACGATCGAGCGCGAGGAACATCGCAAGACGAACCTCGTAGCAATTGATTGTCGTATTGTTGACGTTCGTGTAGGTGACGTACGGGTCGTACCCATCCTGACGGCGATCGGCGAAACGATCGTCTTCGAAAATGGTCTGCAGGTTCTCCGGCTGGATGCCGTCGGCAGCGACTGCGAACTGATCGTCGCCAGCGTCGGCGATCATGCGCTCGTCGACGACAGCCGGATCCAGTCCGAACTGGTAGACGATTGTGTCCGGGTATGCGTTACGGATCGGGTCGGAGTCCTTGCTCCAGTTCTCATTGCGAATGAGAGTCAGCGACACACCTTCCTCGTACGACTCGATCTTGTACGGTCCGGACGACACGGGTGCTGTGGTGTAGGCCTCTCCGGTGTCCATGGCCTTGGGAACCGGGCTGAACGACAGCAAGGTCACGGTGTAGTTGAAGTCGGCGACAGGAACCTTCAAGTTGAAGGTGATGGTATTGCCATCGCAGGTCACAGCCTTGTCGTACTCGGCCTGCTGCTCCGGGGTTGCCTTGTAGGGACCCGGATACACAGTGCCATTGTCGGAATTCTCGTCCTCGGGGATGTCGAGATACGAAATCGCATATGTCGGACCATCGGTGATCACATCGACAGCGAACGTACGTGACACACCGTAGGCAACATCTGCACACGTAATCGCGCTTCCGTCTTCGTAGGTGATGCCATCGCGCAAGGTGAACTCCCACGTCTTTGCGTCTTCCGATGGCGTGCCCGTATCAGTGGCGAGGTCCGCTGTGATCTCGGAACCTTCCTCACCTGCTGCGAACTTGTACGACGTCAACGTTCGCTGCATTGTCGACCCGACGAACGCAAGGTCAGCACCGGTGTAGTTTCGCTGCGGATCCAGGTGGGCAATTCCTTCTGCCTGAGTGAGGATGTGAATGGTCCCACCAGGTGTCGGCGTGCCTCCACCTCCGCCTCCGGTGCTACTTCCGTCATCCCCGCCGCATGATGCTGCCAGAATCGACGCCACGAGTGCGAACCCGAGAAGTCTGCGCTTCATATCTTTCTCCCTTTGGTTCCGCCCGAAGGGCGGTTTCCCACTCTGATCAGTGGGCTGCCTCAGCGTAATCCGTCACAGTCCTCAGACTGTCAATCCCCCCGTTGGGCGAGCACCGGCAACAGTCCCGGAGAAATCGAAGCCCCATTCGGTCAGGCCAAGTTTCTGCGGTCGGCCTTCGGGTCGAGCGCATCTCGAATGCCGTCGCCGAGCAGGCTGAACGCCAAGACGAGGATGATCAGCGCCGCACCCGGGACGAAGAGGTAGGTGGGATCGGAACGGTAGTACCGGACCGAGTCCCCCAACATCACCCCCCAGGACGGCGCCGGCGGCAACATGCCAAGACCGAGGAACGACAACGTCGACTCGGTGGCCACGTATCCAGGAAGGGCGAGCGACACGATGACGATGATTGGTGCCCAAAGATTGGGCAAGATCTGCCGAAAGACGATGTGGCCGGTTCCTGCGCCAGACGCGCGAGCAGCTTCGACGAATTCACGTTCGCGTAGCGACATCGTCTGGCCGCGTACCACGCGGGCAACGTAGACCCAGCCGAAGAGCGCCAGAACCAGGACGATGTAGGTGAGTCGAGCTGGATTCCCTTCGGGAACGCCGAGGGATTCGAGCCGCTGGGTGAACGGAGCTGTGAGGGCGATGATCAGCAGAAACGACGGGAACGCCAAGGTGAGATCCATGATGCGACCGATCACCGAATCGAATCGACCGCGCTTGAAGCCAGCAGTGATGCCCACGACGACCCCGATGGTCGTCGTCAACAATGTGCCGACCAAACCGACGAACAATGAGACGCGAGCACCGTAGAGAAGGCGCGCCAGAATGTCCCGACCTGTCCCCGGCTCGACTCCGAGCCAATGTTCGCGTGAGATGCCGCCGAAGCGACCAGCCGGCAGGCCGTAGTCGTTCAACGCATTCCTGTCGAGTTCATAGGGACTGATACCGAGAATCCCGCAGATCACCGGCGCAAAGATGGCGATCAGGAGATAGAGAACGACCACGACCCCGGCTGCCATCGCAATCTTGTCCCGCTTGAAACGCATCCACGCCAACTGGCGAGGGGACTTTCCTTCGATGACGATTGCCTCAGGAGCCTCGATCGTGAGCGTCATGTCTCCCCTCGCACACGGTGAACTGTAGTCACCGAAGTTCTGGTGGAGAACAATTACTCTGAGATTGCAGGCAGTGACATGGCGGGGAGGTGAGGCACGGTGTCGTCGACAACCAAGCGAGAACTACGAGGCAAGCCGCCTCACCCTACGGCTACGGCTCTCCTCGAAGCTGCGGTCGAACTGCTGGAAACGCTCCCCATGGAGAGCCTCAGTATCGCCATGGTGCTCGAGCGCACCGGCGTGTCTCACGGGTCGCTCTACCACCACTTCGACGACTTCCCGGATCTGGTGGAGAAAGCTGTGGTTCACCGATACACGCGCAGGCTGAAGGAGTCACTCCACGCGATCGAGGCTCTCCGGGAGTGCACGAACGTCCAGGAATTCCGTGGTCGAATCGAACAGCTCATTTCGGCCACGACTGACATCAGCCGACGGCGGAATCGCATGGACCGCGTCGAAGTCTTGGGGGCACTCCACGGTCACCCGCGACTCGTCGACAGCATTGCTCGTGCGCAACAGGAGATCACTGACGCGCAAGGTGACGTGTTTCGCGAGTTTCAGGGCCGAGGGTGGTTGCGCTCCGACCTCGACCCGATCGCAATGTCCGCCTTCATTCAGGCGATGGTTGTCGGAAGAATCGTCGACGACGTGTCGGCACACCCGGTCGACCAGAAGACATGGGAGCAAGTCGCCATGCCGGCATTCATCGCAGTCCTCTTCGGCAGCTGATTCCGTTTCGATTCACACGTTTCGGACTGTTACTCACCCGAGTCCGCGTGGATCGATGGTGAAGAGCGTCGATGCAACTCCCCCGCCTGCAACGTTGACAGCTCGAATCCGCAGCGAGTACGAACGCGAATCAGCAAGACGAGGGATCACGAAGGGCGATGCTGTTGAAGACGGTCGAACAGCAGTCCATCGTCCTCCATTGAGCGAGTACTCGTAGTTCGTGATCGCAGCACCGCCGTTGAACACAGGAGGGGTGAAAGAGACCGACGCGGTGCCGACGCTTCGCTGGACCGACGTAATCGCTGGAGCATCGGGCGAGCGTCGGGGAGTCGCCGTCACGGTCGACGATGCTGCGCCACCACCACGCGAATTCACGGCTCGAATCGACACGGAAACAGACGATCCATTGTCGAGGCCCGACACAGTCAACGAACCGCGTGATGCACCGATTGCCGCAACCCATGTTCCGCCATTGAGCGAATACTCGTAGCCAGTGATCGACGAGCCGCCATTACTCGAAGGATCACGGTACGAGATTCGAACGCTCGCGTTTCCCGGAGTGATCGAGCGGATCGTCGGTGCGGACGGCGGATCGGGAAGAGGAGTACCCGACACCGCGGACGACGCAGCACCTCTCCCCAGCGCATTGATCGCCGCTACACGAATCGAATAGGAGCGCCCATTGGTGAGCCGACTGATCACGATCGGCGTCGTAGTCGATGGCGGCCTGGGGGTGATCCATCTGCCGCCGTCGAGGGAATAGGCGTAGTTGGTGACCGGCCAATACGGCGAAGAAGTCGGAGCATCGAGGGATACGCGTAGCACTCGATTTCCACTTTCGATCGATGCAATGGTTGGCGCCTCAGGGGCAACGCTTGATCGAGACCGGATCCAGTCGAGATACGACGTCACGCGGGTGTAGAGACCGGGATATCCGAGCGAAGCACAGCCGTTCCCCCAGCTCGTGATGCCACCCAAGGTCCAGCGTCCATTGACCTCGATGGCAAGTGGTCCACCACTGTCGCCCTGACAGGTGTCAATTCCTCCCTCAGCCACTCCTGCACACAACATCGACGCGGGCACGTAGGAGCCTCCGTACGAGCCGCACGATCCCGAGCCTGGAGATGCAAGAACTTGAATCGTGGCTCCCAGGAGCGCGTTCGACGAGGGGCCTTCGTAGCTCGTCGTTCCCCACCCCGAGATGAAGGCATTGGTTCCTGAAGACGGCCAAGAGCCCCCAACCGAGGTCGGAAGGTCGATGGCGCGTTTCGACGTCCCGGACAGATCGAGTGGCGACGCGAGCTCGAGGAGCGCGACATCGTTTTCGCTGGTCTCCGAATTCCATTGCTCGTGGACAAGAACGTCGACAACATCGATCAGCGAGTTCGATGCGATCCCATTCTTCGTCGTCACACCAGCTGCGATGCGGAGGTACGGCCAGGTGGTCGGGTCGTCGACGCAGTGTGCAGCCGTCACGATCCAGAGATGATTGATGATCGACCCTCCGCAGAACGGCCAGTAGTCCTGACCGATCTGACCGAGCCAAAAGCCAGGGTCGAAATCCACGAGTAGAACCTGCCATGGCGCCGCTGTGATCGAGATGGGCGATCCGCCGACGATCGCCGCAGAAACGTCACCGTCGGATGGATTGCTGCCACCGAATTCCTCACGCGGATCAGGGCGGACGCTTTCAGTCACTGTCGTTGCGGGACTCTGCGCAAGTACATGACCCGGCAAGAAGGTTGTTGTTGCAATCAGCCCGAGAAGGACCGCCCACGTTCGCCGCATGGAAACAACGGTACCGACACTCTCACCTCGTATTCGGCGCAGTGGAATCTTCATCGCGCCCGCGTCCCAGATCGAGTGAGGCAACATCGAAAAGTCCGATGAAACCGAATCGATGTCAGTCAGCGTGTCTCAGGCATCCCCGAGACGACCGGCAATTGGTAATCGATCCCGTACGAATCGCCACTTGGCACTGCGCATGGTTCACCTGCGATGAAGCGAACGATGACGATCCCCGAGCCGCCGTCTCCGCCTTGGCTGTATCCCGGATTCGAGCCGCCATTGTCGGTGAGTCCGCCACCACCGCCGCCACCACCGGTTCCGGGCTCACCATCTGCGCCCGCAACATCAGCGTCAGGGATGGAAGCCCCGACTCCCGCTCCTCCGCGACCGCCTCCCCCGATACCGCCAAGT
>JBJTGN010000075.1:0-3552 GCA_046093905.1 Actinomycetota bacterium | reverse complement strand
AGCAGTCGGCACGGTGGTGATTGCTGCAGACACCACCGTTGCTGTCGACCACGACGAGGGTCGTTGCCACATTCTTGCCAAGCCGATCGACGTCGATGATGCAAAGGCGATGCTGAGACTGTTGAGCGACCGAGAGCATCGAGTTCACACCGGGTTTGCTGTTGCAGTCGCCGGTCCGGGCTGTCGAGGCGTCGAGTGGACGGGCCATGTCGAAGTCGTGACGTCGAAGGTAGTGTTCCGAGAACTGTCACCTTTCGAGATCGACGAGTACGTCGTCACCGGGGAACCTCTCGACAAGGCAGGTGCGTATGCAATCCAGGGCGGCGGCTCCCGGTTCATCGAGCGGATCGAGGGTTCACTCGACGCTGTGATCGGTCTGCCACTCGACAGGATCATCGATGTCTGTGCGGGACTCGGCCGGCCACTCGGTCACGGCTGAACTGGTCACGACTGAACTGGTCACGGCTGGGTTGATCTTGACTGGGCTGCTCCTCGACCCCCGTTAGCACTCACACTGGTCGGTTGCTAACCGGCGCCCTCCACCTCTAGCCTTGGCACTCGGCTACCGGGAGTGCTAATCACCCGGGCGGCCCAGGATTCGTCCTGACACTCATCCGACAGCACTATCTAGCCATGGAGGCTCGACACCATGAACCTGAAGACCCTCGATGACCGCATCTTGGTCCGGCCCAACGCAGCCGAGGAGCGCACCGCTTCCGGTCTCGTGATCCCCGACACCGCCAAGGAAAAGCCCCAGCAGGGAACCGTCCTTGCAGTCGGTCCCGGACGCTGGAGCGACGACGAAGGCGAGCACTTCCCGCTTTCGATCAAGACTGGCGACGTCGTTCTCTACTCGAAGTACGGCGGCACCGAAGTCACCGTCGACGGCGAGGATCTCCTCATTCTCACCAGCCGTGACGTGCTGGCGATTGTCGAGAAGTGAGGATCTGACACATGTCCAAAATGCTCAAGTTCGACGAGGAAGCGCGTCGCGCCCTCGAAGCCGGTGTGAACAAGCTCGCCGATGCCGTGCGAGTCACTCTCGGTCCGAAGGGTCGCAACGTCGTTCTCGACAAGAAGTTCGGAGCACCGACGATCACCAATGACGGTGTGTCGATCGCCAAGGAAATCGAACTCGAAGATCCGTTCGAGAACACTGGCGCCCAGCTCGTGAAAGAAGTTGCCACCAAGACCAACGATGTTGCTGGTGACGGCACCACGACAGCCACTGTCCTCGCTCAGGCGATGGTTCACTTCGGATTGCGCAACGTCGCAGCCGGAGCCAATCCGAGGGGTCTGAAGAAGGGCATCGAGAAAGCTGTGGCCGCCGCTGTCGACAGCATTCACGCTCTGTCGAAGAAGGTCGAAGACAAGGCTCAGATCGCAAGCGTCGCCACGATTTCCGCGGCGGATGCAGCGATCGGCAATGTCATCGCCGATGCGATCGACAAGGTCGGCAAGGACGGCGTGGTCACTGTCGAAGAGAGCAACACGTTCGGAATCGAACTCGATTTCACCGAGGGAATGCTCTTCGACAAGGGCTATCTGTCGCCGTATTTCGTGACCGACGCAGAGCGTCAGGAATCGGTTCTCGACGACCCGTACATCCTTCTCTACGGTTCGAAGATCTCGACAGTGCAGTCGCTTCTGCCGGCTCTCGAAGCCGTCATGAAGAGCGGCAAGGCTCTCGTGATCATCGCTGAAGACATCGAAGGCGAAGCTCTTGCGACCCTCGTGGTCAACAAGATCCGTGGCACGTTCAACTCGGTTGCCGTCAAGGCGCCGGGCTTCGGCGACCGCCGTAAGGCGATGCTTCAGGACATGGCTGTTCTCACTGGTGGCCAGGTCATCAGCGAAGAAGTCGGACTCAAGTTGGAAAACGTCACCCTCGATCTGTTGGGTCGCGCGAAGCGTGTCATCGTCACCAAGGATGAGACGACCATCGTCGACGGCAACGGCGACAAGGCCGATGTCGAAGGTCGAATCAGCCAGATCAAGACCGAGATCGACAACACCGATTCCGACTGGGATCGCGAGAAGCTCCAGGAGCGTCTCGCGAAGCTGGCCGGCGGCGTTGCGCTGATCAAGGTCGGCGCTGCGACCGAGGTCGAGCTCAAGGAGAAGAAGCACCGCATCGAGGACGCTGTCTCGGCGACTCGCGCGGCCATCGAAGAGGGGGTCGTCCCCGGTGGTGGAACTGCTCTGCTTCGTGCCCGTGATGCAGTGAAGAAGGTCGTCGACTCGCTCTCTGGGGACGAGTCGACGGGTGCACTCACCGTGTGGCAGGCACTCGATGCTCCGGCACGAAACATCGCCGACAACGCGGGAATGGAAGGCGCACTCGTCGTCCAGCGTGTCGAAGGTGAAAAGGGTGCGGTCGGCCTGAACGCTGCGACCGGTGAGTATGTCGACCTGGTCAAGGCCGGCATCATCGACCCGGCAAAGGTCACCCGCGCTGCGCTTCAGAACGCAGGCTCCATTGCTGCTCTCGTGCTGACGACCGAGTGTCTCGTCGTCGACAAGCCCGAGAAGGCTGCTGCCGGTGGCGGCATGCCAGCTGGCATGGGCGGCATGGGAGGTATGGGCGGCATGATGTGATCCGACTGGTCGGACATCATGAACGTTCTGTTCTCAGATCGGCCCCGGGATGTATTCCCGGGGCCGATTTTTTTCATCCGATGTGGATCATCGCTGCGGTGTTGTCTTCCTCGGAGGTTGCGTAGCGTCGTAGTCTGCTCGGGTGTCTGAGCGAGTCAAGCGTCCGTTCTGGTTGCATCAGATTGCCGAGTACATCATCGGCGTCGCCCTGATCGGCTCCGGTCTACAAAGCCCGTCATCTGCAGTTCCAGCAGTGATCGGTGGCCTGGTCCTTCTCAATGCCGCAATGGTCGATGGACCATTTGGCGCCTTCCGCGTGATTGGTCGAAAGGCGCATCGCATTTTCGACTTCGTTCTGCTGGCCGTTGGCGTTGTTGGAGCAGTTCTCCCCGGTCTCGATCTCGGCACCCGCATCGTCCTCGTAGGTTGCCTCATCGTCTTTGCCACCGTCGTTCTGAACACGAACTATGCGCCGAAGCAAGACAGAGCGACCCGAGCTGCTTCGACTCAGGCCGCCGCAACTCAGGCAGGAGCGAGCGACCGACCCGATGAGATCGGTCGGACGGCAGGTCGAGTGGCCGGCACTCTCGCAGGTCAGGCGAGGGCGAAATGGCGAGCCAGACAGACCGATGATTCACGCAGGGACTGAAGGTTCGACCGCGGTCGTAGACTTGCCTTCATGTCATCGACTTTCGAACGCCCCGACGCAGACTTGGCCAAGATCGTCCAGGCTTGGGACGAATGGGAGCGCGGTGAGGAGTCGCCGGGTAAAGCTCTCACCAACATGAAGAAGGCTGGTCTCGATCAGTTGTTGCGAGAACTGCAGGCGAGTGGCTGGCAACCCCAGCGAGTCGGCTGATACGCGTCGGCGTACCCGTCGCCACTGGCCATGTTGAGATCCGGCGGGACGCAGGTCATCCCTGAACCGAGCCGTCGGCGACACGGTGGAGTACC
>JBJTGN010000074.1:0-2571 GCA_046093905.1 Actinomycetota bacterium | reverse complement strand
GGACCGCTTGGAACATCGCGCATCTTCATCACTGGGCCGTCGAACTCCGTGCCGAAGACGTCGCGGTAGAACTCGAATCCACACGGTACCGACCACCGCAGCCGACCGGATTGTCGTTCTGCTCGATTCGTCGCAATCGTCGTCTCGGCACCGACTGTTACCGTGATCCCATGTCACGAGTGAGTACGTACCTGAACTTTGCCGGATCGACCTTGGCGGCATTCGAGTTCTACCGCGACGTCTTCGGCACGGAGTTCGACGGCCCAGTGATGAAGATGCGCGATGTTCCAAGCGGTCCCGATGAACAGGGATTCGCCGAGGACGAGTTGGATCTCGTCATGCACATCGACCAGTCGATCCGTGCTGTTCGAGTTGGCGGTGTCTGAGTCCGACGTATCACTCAGGCACTCACGCAACCTGTCGGGTTGTTGCGGGAGATGGAATGCCGGCCGTCCCGAGAATCGGCGAAATGGCCTCCCAAAGTTCAGTCCGCAAGCGGTCGGCTCTCGGTGATACCAGCTTGTTCGCAACGACTGAGCCCTCGATCATGTCCGCAACGACCGCGGTCAGCGGACGGCTCTTGACCCGAATCGATACCGTTGCCCCACCTTCCCACCGACGCAGGCTCCGGTCGACGCCGACGATCCGCGGCGGACACCGGAACCCGGGCGCGATCAATCCACGGCTGCGAAGCTCCCGCCCCAAGGTGCGGGCAGTCGCGGCGAATTCGGCAGTCGTGGCTTCCATGTCGAAACGAGTGTCGCGCCGGGGTGTGGCAGGGTTGTTTGGGCCGAGGATGAGCCTGTCACCCCAGAGAACCGGCTCTGCCTGACAGCCAGCCCGTACAGTCGTTTCGGTGGAGACCGGCTACAACCCAGCCCAGCAACGGGTCATCGATCTCCTCGGACGCACCGACGAGCGTCCGATGGTCGACCCCGATCTCGCCTCGTCGATCCGATCGGATCTCGAAGCAGCCATCGCCCCTTTCCACGAGGTTCTGCCCGATGGAAAGTCCTACGAGAGTCGCTTCTTTCTCAACAAGCAGGCCCTCACCAACGTGCACTCGTGCGAGGCGTACTACCTCGACGGCTCTGGCGAATTCGAGTGGAACCTCGCAAACTGTCGCGGCACCGTCGTCCACAAGGCGATCGAGGTCTCCATCAACCTTCGCCATCCGATGCCACCCACCGACCTGATCGAAGAAGCAATCGAGCGCCTGAGCAACGAATCCGCCAAGTCGATCTCGCTCTTTCTTGCGACGCTGGACGAATTCAGCCGGGCAGAACTCATTGGAGATTGCAGTGCGCTGTTCACTCGCTTCACGGAGTGCTTTCCGCCCATCAAGCGATCGTGGATTCCGGCGGTCGAAACTCCAGTGGCTCTGAACCTCGCCACTGGTCGAATCCGCATCAGTGGCAAAGTCGACCTGGCGCTCGGCCGCCCTCCCGACAAAGTCATCATCGATTTGAAAACTGGTCGCGCGGCCGCTGCCCACTACGACGATCTTCGGCTCTACGCCCTCATCGACTTCTTGGCGATCGGGATGGCACCTCGCAAGGTGGCCAGTTACTACCTCGACTCAGCCGAGATTCACCATGAAGACATCTCTGAGGGAACCCTTCTCTCTGCGGCTCGTCGTCTCCAAGATGGTCTCGTTCGAGCCATCGAATTGAAGTACGCGCACTCTCCTGCGGCTCGTCGACCATCTGGAATCTGCAACTGGTGCACCCTCAACACCGACTGCGAAGTGGGCGTTGCCTATCTCGAACAACGCAAAGAAGACGAAGGTTGGTGACTGCGACCTCGAACCTCGTCAGACGTGGGGAGTCATCAAGGCGAGAGGCACACCCAAACCAGCCTCGTTTCGGACCGTCGCAATTCGACGACCTTGTTGAACGGCGTCTTTCGGCGCACTGATCGCATCGGGTCCGAGCCAGGAAACCGCCTCATCGAGATCCGACACGGTGAACACAAGACCCCATAGCGAAGCTCCCGGCTGCGCACCGAGATCTGGACGTTCGACGACCTCGATGATGATCGGCCCGACTTTGTGGAAGCCCTGCCTGACACCATTACCTGCGTCACGAATGCGTCGGAGCGGTTCCCCAATGGCATCAGCGATCGCTGCACACGTACGATCCAGCGACCCTGTCATCACCACGACATGGTCGACCCCGAGAACTCCGAGCCGATGTTCGCCCGGCATCGGTTCTTCGACCGACCCAATGCGCACAGTCGGAATGCCGTCGATCACCGTGACTTCGCCAGCAGCGGAAACGACAGGCTGATCATCCGCGAATGTCCAGCCTCGAAGACCTGCAGGTCCAAACGTGAGATCGTCTCGAAATCGAAGAACAAGCCCAGGTACGACGATCAGATGATCGACATCGCCGGAACGTGAGACGACTGAGTGCGAGATGAACCCGAGCTGTTCCCAAGCGTCGACGGCTCCACCGACTCGCAGTTCGGACAACTTCATCTGCGCCATCCGAGAATCCGGACGAGAGTGTTCCACCGGACAGAGTTCGAAAAGGACGTCAGCAGGAAATCAGCCGCGACCCATGTTCGGTC
>JBJTGN010000073.1:0-8934 GCA_046093905.1 Actinomycetota bacterium | reverse complement strand
GTTCGCCGTCGAGAACGTCATCGGTGCCCGCCAGACAGTCGGCACAGTTCTCTGCAGAATTCCCCCCTCGTGGTCGTAGGTCGAACCGATCACATATGGGCGCATCATCGTGCCCCCGTTGGCCACAGCTGACGCAATGAGGGCCATGTGCAGCGGAACGAGTTGTGTCTCACCCTGGCCGAAGCCGCCGATTCCGAGAAGGGGAAGATTTTGTGTGAAGTATTCGATGGTGCCGAACTGTCCGGTTGCCGGTCTGGGTAGATCGAACGGCAGTGGCTCGCCGATACCGAAGCGCTTGGCGGCCTCCACCATGGGCTCGGGACCGAGCTCGATTGCCATGCGGGCGAAAGGTGTGTTGCACGATCGTCGGAAGACCTCGGTGAGATCGCCACCGCATTCACGGCCGCCATAGTTCTGGATCGGGTCGGTCGTCTGGGGTGGAAGAAACTCCTTCTCCACCTCCCAGACGGATTCACGGTTGATCAATCCCGCGTCGAGTGCTGCCGCAGTCGTGACGATCTTGAACGTCGATCCAGGCATGTAGCGCTCTTGATAAGCGTTCGCCAGCAAGGGATCACCGGGCGCATCGTCGAGGAACTTGAGAGTGTCGCCCACGATGTCGTCGTCGTGAACAGCGAGGATGTTGGTGTCGTAACTCGGCCAACTCCACATGGCCCGCACCGCTCCAGTCGATGGCTCGAGTACGACGACCGATCCTTCGCGTTCTCCGAGCGCAGACCTGGCAGCCTCTTGAATCTCGGATCTGATCGTCACCTCGACGGAACCCGTGGTGTTCTCACCGTTGAACAGTGATCCGACACCTTTGATCTGCTGTGCGACTGTCCGGCCGGCGAGAACGTCGTTCGCAACGCGCTCGACCTGTGTTGCCCCGTAGCCGAATGTGAAGTACCCGGTAATTCCCGAATAGAGATCGGCCTCGGGATATGTGCGCTGCCAATCGAACGGACTCGACTCATCAGCTGGTAGCGATGTTGCGATGACTGTGCCATCGACGGTTCGAATGTCGCCTCGCGGGTCGTTGAAATCTCTCACCGTTTGCCGTGTATTGCGCGCATCGGCATCCAACGAGGGTTTGCGGATCACTTGGATGACGTTCAATTGAATGAACAGGATGGCATACAGAACCATCAGAGCGACGGTCAATTTCCGAATGCGCGGATTCACGAACGACCTCGTGTTGTTCGCGACGAGCGGACTTCACGACGCATGGCAAGGAGTTGTGCGATACGTTCCCCGAACGTTGCTTTGTCCTCGATTTCTCCGAGGCGGCGCGCGGAACTGTCACTCACCCGAATCAACAGCGCGAGCAGCATGTAGTTCGCAACCAGGCTCGATCCGCCATAGCTGACGAAGGGCAGGGTGATTCCCGTCAGCGGCACGACACGGATGACGCCACCGATGATGATGAACGCCTGGATCCCGAGGATGGTGGTCAACCCGACAGCCAGCAGCTTTTCGAACTCGCGATTCGTTCGCGAGGCCACTCGTAGACCGGCTCCGATCATCAGGACGTACGCGAGCAGAACTGCAGTCGCTCCGAACAGGCCGAGCTCCTCGCCGATCGCAGCAAAGATGAAGTCGTTCTTCGCTTCAGGGATGCGAGTCGGGTCGCCGAGTCCGAGACCGGTCCCGCCGACGCCGCCGCTGCCGAGAGCGAAGATGCTCTGTGCGATCTGGTATCCCTTGCCGGAATAACGGCTCCATGGATCGAGCCAGATCGCGACTCTCGTCTGTACGTGATCGAACAACATGTATGCCGTGATCGCAGCAAAGAGGAAGAGACCTGAGCCGACGACGAGGTAGGCAGTTCGCTCGGTGGCGACCCACACCATGACGATGAACAAGGTGAAGAACAGCAGACTCGATCCGAGGTCGCGCTGTCCGACCATGATCACGACAGCGAACCCCCATGCCCCGAGCAGTGGCAGTAGATACCGAAACTCAGGAATCACGATTGTGCCGATCCGGCGGGTTCCTGTTGCGAGCAGCTCACGGTTGTCGGCGAGATACCCCGCAAAGAACAACGCCAGCGCAACCTTTGCGAATTCACCCGGCTGGAAGTTGATCGGGCCGACACTCACCCAGATGCGTGCGCCACCCGATGAAAAGCCGAGACCGGGGACCATGGGGAGAACGAGCAGCCCTGCACCCGCGAAGAAGAAAGTCCACGAGTACCTCGACAAGTCGTTGACGCGTTGAATTCCGAAGAGGATCGCCACGAACGCCAATACGCCAACGAACGTCCATGTCGTCTGGAGAGCAGCAAGCCGTTCCGACAGGCGGGCAATCATCACGTACCCGAGGCCGTTCAACAGAACGGCGAGGGGGAGCAGGACGGAGTCGGCGCCCGTGGCGAACCATCGAACGGCGATGTGGGCTGACATCAAGATGAGGAGCAGAACACCGAGAAACGGGAGGATCCGCGGAGGAATCACCGAGTTCTGTCCGAGTGAGGCCAAGGTGTAAGCGGCGCCAGTGATCAGACCCGCGAACAACACCAGACGGAACTCTGTTGCTCGGCGCCTGAAGGCGACGGGACTCTGAGTTGCCGTCACAATGCGAGAACGAGAGCGACGATCATCGCAACGACTGCTGTCACTGCGCCGGCAAGAGCAAGTATGTTCTTGGTGCGACGGCTGGTGGAAGAAGCCGAAGATGACGACTCAGTCGCTGTCGCGACCCCAGTCGGGGGCGTTTCGGTTTCGACTCCGTTCCGGGTCGCAGCTGACGGATCATCGACGACGGAGAAGTCGACGACGACCACGGTGATGTTGTCTCGTCCACCGTGAGCATTCGCCAAGTTCACGAGACTGTCCGCAAGTTGCTGAGGTTCTGACCTGAGTCGAACTTCGTTTTCGATTTCGGAGTCGTCGGCTTCATCGACGAGACCATCGCTGCAGAGGATGAATCGATCTCCATCGCGCACTTCGATCGGGAAGAGGTCGATGTCGATCGAAGAGTCGATGCCGAGCGCACGCAGGACGATGTTGCGCTGGTAGTGCGTGCGGGCCTCAGCAGCGGAAATCGCGCCACGTTCGACAAGTGTCTGCACGTGAGAGTGATCGACAGTTACTTGTTGAAACTGCCCGTCGCGCCACCGATACGTTCTGCTGTCACCAATATTGGCGATCACGACTTGGTGCGCCGATGGATCGGTGACCACCAACGCTGTCAGGGTTGTGCCCATGCCGGCTTTCTCGGAGTCGTCGAGGGACTCGAGGAAGATCGCGGTGTTCGCTGTGGAAATCGCTTCGGCGACTCGTTCTGGCGTGTTCAGGCCCGGCTGTGTCGATGTATGAATTTCCGCGAGGGTCTTGACGGCGATCGCACTCGCAACTTCTCCAGCACTGTGACCACCCATGCCATCGGCGACGACGTATAGACCATCGAGCACGACGTATGCGTCCTCGTTGCCCATCCGGACTTGGCCGACATGGGTGCTTGCTCCCGCCCGACCCCGGATCACTTGATTGCCTCCAAGATCACTCCGCCGATCTGAACACGGTCGCCGATCTCCAAGTCGTTCGGCTCGCTGATGCGCGTGCTGTTCACATAGGTGCCATTGGTGGATCCGAGGTCGTCGATGACCACGTATCCACCTTGGAGAAAGAAACGCGCGTGGCGGCCGCTGATGTAGGGATCATCGGGAACGCACAAGTCGTTGTCTTCGGCTCGACCGATGGTGAAGGGCTTCTCCGATGCAGGAAACACGTGCCCTTTGATCGTCACGGGAGAAATGGCTTTGAGAGCAGACACTCTGAAGTGGCGAGCAACGACAGCTGCGGACTGAGGTCCAGTCGAGGGGCGCCCAACTCCCGTGCGCTGCACTGCTGGGATGCGCACTTCGACCCACACAGCCCACAGAACGCGTGCAAAGAATGCATACAACGCAATGAGGAGCACGATCCGCAGGAGGCTCAGGAGCTGATCGGTCATGAGATCGGGAAACCTAACCGATTTCGAAGCGGATGGAGAAGAGTCCGACTGTGATTTCGTCACCATGCGCAAGTTCGTGTTGGGACGAGATCCGTGTGCCGTTGACCTTCGTCCCATTCGTCGAACCGAGGTCCGTGATGCGGTACGTTCCGTCGAGAACAGTCACGGTTGCGTGGCGTCGGCTGATGTTCGGATCTTCGATCGTGATGTCACATTCGCTGAGTCGGCCAATGACGACGGGTGAATCGCCGAGTGTGACCGCGCGACCATCGGAGATGACAAGAAAAGAGCTGAGCGTGGGAAGAGGGGCCGAGGCGACTGCGTCGTGAACCAGGGTCGGCGGGGTCATGGGTGGTGCGGGTCGCTCAGCGACAGGAGCCGGCTCACGAGACGCACAGTCTGAGGCGATGGCGATCTTGCGACGGGGAGCTTGGGCATCTTCGATGATGTCGACGGAGACACCCGATCGCAGTGTGTACCCCTCGTCGGCGCAGTACTGCTCGACGGCGTGAACCAGTTCGGTGACCAATGGATCGATGTAGGGGCGCAGGGCTTCGTAGTCGGCCGTCGACAGCAAAACGCTGAAGTGGTTCGGGACGACTCGTTGACCCTGTGAGTTCACCGATCTCTGGACGTCGATTTCACGGATCAGTCGGCGACCGATTTCGATCGGACGCACGCTGTTCTTGAAAGCGCGATTGAACACACCATCGACGATACGCCCTAGACCGTTCTCCAGTGATTGCAGTCCCACAAGTAGCGATCAGGGTATCGGCGGCCTCGTGATGGCTGGCTGGGGTGAGGCGTGATCTCGTAACCGTGATCCTGTGAGGGTTGGGTGGGTGCCGATCGACTGGATACCCTTGCGAAGCGTTGCTCGGGCGAGTGGCGGAATGGCAGACGCGCTGGCTTCAGGTGCCAGTGATCGTAAGATCGTGGGGGTTCAAGTCCCCCCTCGCCCACTGGTTCGCACTTCTTCCCACCGGTCGACGACCCCCCACTCTGGGGCGTTCTCGAGTACGAAAGACTCATCGATTTTTCGACCGGTGGACAGAATCGACTGGATGTCGGGATTCGAGGGGATATCGATTGGCAGCATGTGCACCGATGAGCACAGTCTTGATGCCGTGCTCGGCGAGAAGGTTTCTCAAGTCAACGGCGAATAAGGCCACGCTCCACGGCCTTTCGATGGAACTCGCCTTCGGTCTTCAACTCATCGAGCCCATGTCGTCGGCGATCAGCGTTCGCTTCGTCGACCGCCAGCGCCCGTTGAGCGTCGTTACCGGGCTCGAGCGTCTCCAGCATCTGCAGAGCGTCAGCCTGGCGGTTCATTCGATGACGATCATCCGTGCTGACGGTCCCCAAAGCCCTCAGGCTAGGTCCCTTCACCCAGACATTCGTTTTCAAGAAATGCCAACGTGGATCGAACTATTCCAGCCGCCCCGCTCCGAGCAGGTTTGTAGCACGTCGTGCTACATTGGACGGCGTGACGACGACCATCACACAGCGGGAACTCCGGAATTCCAGTGGCGACATCATGCGCCGACTCGACGAGGGCGAAACTTTCATCGTCACGCGCGCTGGAAAACCGGTCGGTGAACTGAGCCCCCTGCACCGCGAGCGTTTCGTCACCGTCGAGACAGTTGCCGCTCTGTTTCACAGCGCCCCGGAGATCGACTTCGATCGCTTCCGAGCCGACCTCGATGACGTTGCCGATCCGGGGATCGACCCCCGTGCCTGAAGGTCGACCCGAACGGGGCATCCTCGACACATCGGTCGTGATCGACCTCGAACACATCGATCTGTCGAGGATGCCACGCAGCGTCGCCGTCACATCGATCACCATGGCCGAGTTGGCGGCTGGTCCTCACGCCACTGCCGACCCGAACGAACGAGCCCGGCGACAGGACCGACTGCAGCGGGCCGAGGCAGCATTCGATCCGATCCCATTCGATGCGGATGCTGCACGTGCATACGGAAGGATCTATGCAGCAGTTGTGGCTCGGGGTCGAAAGGCACGCGGGGCCAGGGCCGTGGACCTACTCATCGCTGCAGTAGCCGCTTCGACGAATCTTCCGTTGTGCACTCGTAACCCGAGCGACTTTGATGGACTCGACGACATCGTCACCGTCGTTGGCGTCTGACGCAGGCCGGCGTCTGACAGCGCAGGTTCGCCCGATTTCCCACCCGACGATGCATGGGACACTCACCGTTCCCATGTCGGTCGAAATATGTCTCGATCGATCAGGCGATCGAGTCCATCCTCCGGCAGGATCTGGTGATGAGAACCGTCCACGCGAGAAGTCTTGTTGTGGTTGTCCTGTTGCTTTCGGGTCTCGCCCTCGCGGGTTGCTCTGATGAGCCATCCGCCAGTCGGACGCAAAGAGCTCCAACAGATTCGGCCGCAAATGTCGAGAGCAGTTCGACGTCGTCTGCTCCCACATCGACGACGCAAGTACCCCTGTTCGAGTTCGCCTCACCGGATTCCGCAACCGGATGGAGTGTCGTCAACGACACGGTGATGGGTGGCGTGTCATCGGGTCAGCTCGCTGTTGAGGACGGTGTGATGTTCTTCAGCGGTGAACTTTCGCTCGACAACAACGGGGGATTCGCGTCGGTGCGCAGTCCGGCGATCGACCCCCAATGGGTTGCGGCATGGTCGGAACGATCGGGTCCTCGACTCGTGGTAGACGGCGACGGCCGCACGTGGGCCGTGGAAGTGCGGACCGATGACGTGACGGGAGGCTGGATTGCGTCACTGCCGACATCGCCGGACTCGGTTACAGATGGGACACTCCCGTGGTCGTCCTTCGAGGCGGTGACTCGCTTTCTCGATCCGCGCGAGGTCGACGAACCACTCGACGTTCGCCGCATCGTGAGTATCGCCTTCTATTTGGTCGACGGAATCGAAGGCCCGTTTCGATTGGGACTCGTGTCGATCAGTTGAAACGAGATTGACGGCTTCGGAGATGCGCATTTCCTTACGAAGCGTTCTTTGCCCACTTCGATTCGCACTACATTTGAAAACCAACTAGCCAAAGTTGATTCAGTTCAACAGGCTCGACGGTGGGGGAACATATGAGCGATCAAACATCAACAGACGAACCACGCTTCGATCAGGGGGCCTTGGCATTGGCTGCGGCACTCATCCTGGGTCTGGCAGCCGTCTTGACGGCCTGGGCTGCGTTCCGCGGTTCTTTGACCAGCGACCTCGTACTCAAGAACTACTCCTCACAACAGGCCACAATCGCTTTGGCCAACGACACCTTCAGTCGTGCTGACCAACAGGAGCAGTTGGAGACCACCTTGTTTCTGGACTGGGCGGTGGCCATCTCTGCGGGGAATCTCGATTCCGCTGCCTACCTGGCAGAAGTGATGAGCGATGAGATGAATGCAGCCGTCGAATGGTGGTCCAATCAGCCAGACGATTCGATCCCTGCAACTCCCTTCACCGAAGACAATCCGGCATATGCCGATCTTCCGAGCCAGGTCCTCATTGCAGAAGGTGAAGCGCTCCTCGACGAAGCGGAGACCATGCGTCTGGCTGCCGAAGATGCCGATACCAGGAGCGATCGTTTCGAGTTGGCGAATGTCTTCTTCGCCGTGGTTTTGTTCGTTGCCGGTCTTGCCACCCTGGTCCATCGACGTGCCATTCAGGTTGGCTTCTTGATTCTCAGCTCGATCGGAGTCGTCGTCGGATTCGTGGTGCTTGCCACGACGTCGGGGGCTTTTGCTCTGAACTGACAATTTTGGGGTCTGCGACCCTCGCGAAGTCCTGCCTCGTTGAGCGTTCGCTCGTTGGACTCAGAACGTTGCATCGAGTTCCGCCAATTGCTCGATGTGTCGGAAACCGGTGTACGACAAGACGCTTTTCCTCGTTGGCGGTTCAGTAGGTTCCCGGCGAGTTCGCAACCATGCGCCGATCGTCGGGGGGACGACGTGCACGTTCGAAGTGTCATCCACGATGTCATCGGTGATTTGGCATCGCGACAGGCATTGTCAGGCGCTGCATCGGTTCTCTACATCACATTTTTCATCGGAGGATGGTGGTGGTGGGTCCGCAGGGTCCACACCCGACGACGTGACGTCGAAACTGCAGTGCTGGTCACCGGATCGCGCGGGAAGTCGTCGACGGTTCGCGCTCTGCACTCTGCGCTATCCGCCGCCGGAAGGGCGACTTATGCCAAGACGACGGGCACAGCCGCAGCCGAAATCGATGTGGACGGTCGTGAGACTTCGACCAGACGCGTTGGTCAGGTCACCATTCTCGAGGTCTTGCGAATCATGAACAAGGCTCTCGGCAACGGCAGCAAGCCCGATGCTCTGGTGTTCGAATGCATGGCGGTTCGCCCCCACCTCATCGCGATCCTTGCCAATCACATGTTGAAACCGAACATCACGATCATCACCAATGCGCAGGTCGATCATCTGGAAGACGAGGGTTCCTCACTGGAGGAGATTGCGCGTGCGATGTCGGAGGCCATCACCCCGAATTCATTCGTGATCACCGGTGAACGAGCCGCAGAACCTTTGTCGGCAATTCGTTCGGTTGCGCAGGCGCGCGGGGCACTTCTTGTCGAGGCAACACCGGAGCACCTGCCGCCTGACTCATCGACTCGCCTCCCGTATGTTCATCCGCAGAACATCACCTTCGTCCTGAACATCACCCGACTCTTGGGCATCGACGACGAGATCGCCATCGACGGCATGGCGCGAGCCTCGAAGGAACCCGGGGAATTCGAAGTGTGGCGACGATCCGTGGGCGACATTGAAGTGACGTATGCAGACTTCGGTGCCATCAACGATCCGCACAGCATGTTGTCCGCACTTCGAGGATTCGATTGGCCACTTGCTCGATCCATTCCCCGAATCGCACTTCTGACCGGTCGGTGGGACAGGCCATATCGCGACCTGTCGTTCATTGGGTGTATCGATCGAGAATCTTTCGATGGTGTGATCGTGGCCGGCGGACCGGTT
>JBJTGN010000072.1:0-2238 GCA_046093905.1 Actinomycetota bacterium | reverse complement strand
CGGATGATGTGGCCCGCACCCTGAGTGCGCGCTACTACAAGGACGGCTCCGAGATCCTTATCAAGCGGAAGGGTGGCCGGCCGCGCAGACTGACGATCCGGGAAGCTGGGCGACTCATGGGCTACACCGACGAACTTGCTCGGGAGCATGGGCACCCGAACGGGTGGCCGCAGGTGGTGTCCGACACCCAGGCCTACAAGCAGTTCGGTAATTCGGTTGTGCCGGCCGCGGTGGAGTCGGTGGCCGAGGCGATCGCCGGGCAGATGGCGTGGATTCTCGAGCGCAGGGCCGGGGGTTGCCTGATCAAGGGACGATTCAAGCCCCTGAAACCTGCACCCGAAGGCGAGCTCGTCGCGACCTGAGTTCAGCGGCATGCGCGGTCAGGAGAGGGCGCGTTGCTTGAGATCCTCGATCAGTTGCTCGATCGTCAGGAGCCTCGAGCGCAGATGGGCTGGGTAGCTGTCTCGGACGTCTCGCGGCATTGCAAGGATCAAGTGGTGATCATGCATCATCGAGCTTAGTTGCGGCTCCGAAATGCCCGCCTCGAGGGTCAAAAGGTGCTTTCGATCGATCCGATTCGCTTCGGTAGTGACTTGGCGCCACCTGTCCTTGCATGTTCGTTTGACCGCAAGCATGGCGAGACGATGCGTCGGGAACGAAGCGTCGTGATACGCAGCTGCGCCAGGTAGCAGGAAGTCAGGACGCTCCTTGCCTTCCGTAGTCGCCTGGGGCTCCGCGGGAATCGCATGATCTTGAAGGATGCGGTGCACGTGATTCTGAAGCGACGTCCCAGCCCTCGACTTACGGCGATTGAGGACGCTCTTGGCGACATCGACGAAGTGGGCCACGTCACGGAACCCTGCATCGAGCTGTTTCCGAAGCAGTGCTTCCTCGACCCTCAGGAAGATTGCTTCTTCCTCTGCGACTAGAAGCTGGAGCTTCAGGTCGGCATCTGCACCTTCCGGGATTACCGCGTGCTTGGCGGCGAGGTCAGACATCTGACGCGTGCTAGGAAAGTCACCGCCGTTAAGCGCGAGTGCCTCCTCAAGTACGGCATCGGAAGTTGGGTTGCTTGTGAGGCCGAGCTCAATCGCGAGTGGTCGGAGTCGTGGCGAGATTGAAAGTGATGAAACCTGCTCCGCCGTTAGCCCGGACATCCGATAGTCGCCGTCTGAATCAAGATTCAGCAGCGAACGAAGCTGTAGGTCCGCTTGGGAACCTGCGCGGGAGACTACGAATGCGAGAGAAGAATCTTCCCGCTTGAACAGGATCGCAAGATCCCCTTGGCGCATAGTCTCCGTGACCGCATTCGTTGGGAAGTAAAGACGTAGCTCCGAACGGGTGGGATGCGCGTCTCGGGAGTCGTAATACGTACACTGACCATCGGCGGAGCGGGTGTCCTCATCATCATTCAGATAGACGAATCGGGTATCGATTCTGTCTCTACCGCGAGCCACGCCCAAGACGGCTTCGAGCGACTTGGTCGCATTCAGCTCATGCTGGTTTGACCGCCCCTCCAGGGTTTCGACGGCTTTGAGTTGCTTCCAAGCGATCGCGACCGGACGAAGTCCTTGTGGTCGATTGGGAAAGCTGTCCTCCACCGGCATCGCAAAATGCTATCAGCGATCTCGGTTTGACGAAGACATAGGCGCCGTTGCGGGGGGCTGCACCGAGTCACTCGGGGGCTTGCAACTCGATATCCGCGCGCAGTTAGGTGGAGCAGCTCGGAGCATGCACGCCGGAGGTTCCGGTACCGGTGACACCGGTGACACCCTCCTGAAACACACTCGATCGCCCCCGCCAGCCGCTCCATTGGGCCGAGAGTGACCTTACCCCGCTGTTGAGTCCACAGTTTACGCAGTAGTCATCCGATCCGAAAGCCGCTGCTGGACGGCCCGGAGCGAAGCGGAGGGCGGTCCAGCAGCGATCGCCTCCGGTGCCGGCGGGCGGTACCCGAGCGCGCTGTGCGGGCGCACACGGTTGTAGTGCTCGCGCCACCGCTCGATCAGCACCCGTGCCTCCGCCACCGTGTAGAAGATCTCGCCGTTCAGGAGCTCGTCGCGCAGCTTGCCGTTCAGGCTCTCCACGTAGCCGTTCGCCCACGGGCTGCCGGGCTCGATGTAGAGCGTCTTCACCCCGACCTTCCCGAGCCACTCCCGCACCGCCGTCGCGGTGAATTCGCTCCCGTTGTCGCTGCGCACGTGGTCCGGCACGCCGCGCGTGGCCATCAGCCACGAG